>CAYMXD010000268.1:0-4200 GCA_964394095.1 uncultured Mesohalobacter sp.
AGATGTCTTTAGTTTCAATGTTGTTGTATATCCCTGCAAAAGATATAAAGTTTTAGGATTTGAGGTTTCAATAGAGTGCGAAGTTACAAACTTCGCACAGCTGATGTAATATTGCAAACTTCTCTTAGTTGAGATCATTTGATAGGCTTAAATTATTTATTTTACAGCCAATGCATTGACCCGGAATGGGTCATATGTTTATAAAATATGTTCTCATGCCAATAACGACCCCGAGGTTGTCGAATAAATTTTTGAATTTAAGTTTACTTTTGAATGGAAAGCATAGGGTTTTTGGAACGATATTGGTGCAAAGTTGCAAACCTCGCACAGCTCAAAGTACAATTCAAATCTCTAAAAAATTGGTTTTATTTTTGGAAACTAAAGGATAAGCATATAATTTATTTTTTTCTTGTTTTGTGGAATGTAATATAAGAGTATCTCAAAAAATTAGTTCAGCTAAAATATAGACTTATCTGATTTTAATTTTTCTTAACTTTATTTAATGGCTTAAAAATTAGAGTATTTTTGCTTAGCACCATGTATAAGTCAATACGCATAATGTAACTTTAGAAATGAAAATATCAATAGTCTTTTTTTGTATCTTTCTCAATGACTATCAAAATTGCGAGTACTCAAAAAACAAATCAAAGGAAAATGGATTCTCTATTAGAACCTTGCACTAATTTGACTGAAAAAAATCAACATGAAAGAAGATTTGTTTTTAATTGAAAATTTAGTGCATAAAAACGCGCTAACATGCTTACACCAGAATATTGATCATATTATGAAAAGACAAATACATATAATTCTGCTCCTAGTTTTTATTTCAGCATGCTCAGTCCAGAGACAAGATATTGTTGGAACTTATAAATCTGATAAGCCAAATTTCTTAAAAAAAAGATGGAAAGATGTAATAGAAGGTTATGATGGTTTCATAGTTGGCACAGCGCTAAAATTAAATCATGATAATTCTTTTCAAATGTCCACATGTGGGAATCTTCTTACAGGAACATGGTATGCTATAGATAATACCCTCTACTTGAAATACAAGACAAATAAATGGAGGAATGACAGTCTACAAGAACATGGATTTGACGGAAAATCACCTGTGGTGTCTAAAGATGTTGAGAAAGTGAAATTTAGAAGTCAAAAGCTCATCTTTAACTGGGAATCAAAAGCAGGAAACAAATTTTATGATGTTTTGAAAAAAATAAAATAGTTTGCCATAATATTGATAGCAGATATTAACGATGTATGAATGTCTTCAAAGAGTGCAGAAGCCTTTAAGCATTCGATACTTCGATAAATGCTTAGACAACAGGTTATTGAGTTTGTCAATACTCTTACTGCGCCACTCTGTTTAGCGTAAACTCACAACAGATTTCAAAATAGAGACTGGCTTTAAACCCTTCTGGGTGTTTTGAGATTCTTCTTATGATTTATTGTTTAGAGAAACACAACTCACTTCAGCAATGGATTAATATACTTAATACAGATTGAATTATCTTTAAAATCGACGATTTATGAATAGTACGAATAATTTGTATCGCTAAATATATTCATCACAAAGGAGCAGAGAACACGGAGATCTATAATTATTACCGTAAAAAAATTATAGAAAATTAAATATCAATATTTTAAAATTAGCTTCTAAACACCTAACCCTTAAGTTTAATTAAGATATTTAATGTGTGGTTGAATTATAATACAGATACTTACAGAGAAATCTCATAAATTCTCAAAAACATTCATTTATATTTGAATATAAATGAGTTAAGTTTAATGTTTAAGAGCCTAACCCCATAAAACTATTTGCTTATTCATTATCAAATCCCTCCAAACGCCCATCGTAACGTATAAAAGTTCGATATACTGGTGTAATGTTGACTGTAACGTGTGTATTGGGATAAATTTCTATTGTTACTTCATAGCGTTCGTTATCAACTCCTTTTTGCTGAGCTGTAAATTCTAATTTGAGTTTCCTCTTTTTGGTATTAACCTGTTTAGAGAAGGCTTTGAGAGGTTCCTCAAATTGAATAGCAAGATCTGTTCCGCCATAGGCGCCAGCACTCAATCGGCTTTCACCAAAAAAGGGCAAATAGCCTTTTACGGAGTCATTTTCTATTTTTATAAAATTACCATCACCTCTTACATCTATCCTGTTAGCGTTATCTCCGGTGCCCCATAACAAAGTATTGGCGACCTGTGTTGTTGCAGCTGTAGTAAAAGGGTAAACAACTTCAATAGCTATTTTATAGTCGTTTTGTGCAGAAAGCGAGTCCAAAATTACCATACCTGTGGCATTAGCTTCATTCTTTGCTATTTTATTGGTTTTGCAACTCCACATAAAGCTGCTAAAAATAAGCGCTAAACTTATTAATCTAATAATTTTGTATGTAATAATCATTTTCATTTAGGTCTACAAAACATACAACTTCTAATTAGTCCAAACCAACCCTATATTAAAAGCGTAGTAAGGAAGACTTGGCAATTCATCTCCAGAGGCTACATAATTATATTTAAATGAAGCTCGAAGACCCAAATTGTAATCCAACTCATAATCTATTCCTATTTCAGGTCGCACACTGAAAGGCCATCCAGTTTTTTCAAAAGTCAGTATGCCGATATCTTCGTTTAGCTCATTGTATACAAAGCCTAAGCCAATTGAAGCATAGGGACTAAATTGATTGTCAAGATTAAAAAAATAACTTCCTGTGAGCAATATTGGGTAGCTATTTAAGTAATTATAGCGAAATCCAGATAAAGTTTCTGTTCCGGAAGTTTCAGTAACAAACCCCAATTCATCACTAAATATTTGCCAACCTGTGCTAAAACCAATCGCAAACTCATCACTTATGAAATAGTGATAATCGAAATTCACACCTCGCCAACTGGTCGACTCAAACAAGTCTGAAGTGTCGCCTGAAGGAAATCCCAAGTTATAAGTTACAGAAAATTTATTTTGAGCAGAAACAGATACTGCAAAACACAATAGCAAGGAAGCTGTTATTACGGTCTTTCTCATAAGAATATTTTATAAAATTAATCAAAAGGGGGTTGAGAAAAAACTTGGTCTAGGTTTCTCTCAATTCTACCTATAGTATTATTGTTACTGCCTTGAAGTAAGCCATTTAAGGCACCCACCCATACTACAGGCACGTCATCATTTTCTACACCATTAGGGTCTGCCATTTGAATAAGCACGGTACCTGTTCTAAACCCGGAAACATAGCCAGGAAAATAACCAGGATACCACCAATCCCAACATGAATAATACCAGCACCAATAATCAGGATTATAGAAATACAGAAACTCTGTTTCAAATGCAGACGGCAGTATAATCAAATCGGGATTAGCATCTTCACTCACTTCTGTCCATCCCTCCGCATTGAGGTTTTCTCTGATACGCTCCAAAATGGGATCACCAAATACATCATCTATAAACTCAGGTGGATCTTCGGGATCACGGTTATCGTCAATCGTGAGAACACCTGCTGGTAAAGAATAGGTATAACTATCACTAAAATTAAAATCGGGTGAATAATTGGAATAAGCAATATCATATTCCTCAACATATTCTGGTTCGTCAGGATAACAACCCATTAAAGTTATAAGAAAGGCCATCGAGATTATGCCGATTAATCTTATATGGGTATTAGATGTATTAAAATGTTTCATAGTACTACTACTTCAAGATACTTTATTACGCTCAAAAATAATAATATCTTATATATTTAGATTGCTTTTGTGTAAAAATTACCGATATATGCTCTCAATGATAGGAGATGTATATGGCTAAACTCATTAGAATATGGCATAATTAATTTTTCCATTATGATTTTTATCCTTATTGTGACTTCTTGTTGTATTTATTCTTTAGGTTTTTCTATTCACAAGGTTGGTGAACCTTTTGCATCAAAGTTTAGAACTACTTCTAATGTTTTATTTGCGGGTAAGACGTTGCTTGAGTTTGTGCTTATTGGCTATTCATCTGGTTGATAGTCTATTTCTATTTGTAGGTCTTTGATGATCCTCCAAGCAGGCTCTACCGATAAAAATATTGAGTTCCATTAACAGGATTACAAGACAAAGTCGCTTTAACTATATTATTTTTTTTCGGGTGTTATGGGCTCTTAATTTTCCTTTTGACTTAGGCACTTACTTAATACAAGAAATAATAATTATGAAATAATACTAATA
>CAYMXD010000269.1:0-4120 GCA_964394095.1 uncultured Mesohalobacter sp.
TCTTCAAAAAGCAATTGTACACGATCCTATATTACTGATCGGCGATAATGTTTCTATTAGTCGTTATTCTGCCTATTACGAACGTATACTAAGTTTGTCTAACGAAATTGGCGGAACCATACACATCGACACATTAGACAGCCAATTGTCTACCGGTGAGATCATCGACATGGTGGCCGACGGCAAAATAAAGTACACTATTGCCGACGAAAATCTAGCCAGAATTAATGCATCTTACCGACCTATTTTGGATATAAGTGTCCCGATTTCATTCACCCAACGCATTGCCTGGGTTACCCGAAAAAAGGCTGAAAATCTGAGGGCGAGAATCAATAAATGGATTGTAAATCACAGAAACACTTTAGATTATAGAGTGGTTTACAATAAGTATTTTAAAAACAAACGTTCCTTTAGACGCCGCACCAGCAGCGATTTTTACAGCTTAAATAACAAACAAATAAGCATATACGATGAGATTATAAAAAAACGTGCCGAAGACCTTGGGTGGGATTGGCGTTTATTGGCCTCACAGGCTTATCAGGAATCCAGATTTAATCCCAGTGCTAGATCCTGGGCTGGCGCCGTTGGCCTCATGCAGATAATGCCTGCAACCGCTCTTGATTTGGAAATTAATAACCTCGCAGATCCGGCTCAGAGTTTAAGGGGCGGCACAGCTTATCTCAAAGAGATTTACGATAAATTTGAAGACACTCCAGACAAAACAGATAAGATAAAATTTACTATGGCTGCCTATAACTGTGGCTATGGACATATTTTAGATGCCCAAAGACTTGCAGAAAAAAATGACCTCAACCCAAAGGCTTGGGATGATAATGTTGAAAAAATGCTGCTAAAATTAAGACTACCAAAATATTACAATAAGCCTTTTATAAGGTATGGCTACGTGAGAGGAACTGAACCCGTAAAATACGTCAATGAAATCTTTGAACGCTATGAACATTACAAGAAGTTTTTCGATTAATTTGTAATCTCAATATAAGATACCAATATATATACAAGTTATTAAGACAGAAATTATGAATCTTAGGCTATAAATTTCTAAAAGCTTTAATTAAAAATAGTGTATTTTTTTATTATATTTACTATTGTTCAAAATTTGAAAGTCAAATTCTTTATAATTTAAATCAATAATTATGCTCACAGTTGCAATCATTACAGTTATTGTAGGCGCCATATGCTTTTTGTCTGCACTTTTTGTTAAAAAAAATACCCAAAAAGTAATCTTAGGATTTATTGGAATAACCTTATTGCTTTATGGAGGCTTTAGTTATGGCGCTATTGAACCCGTGCCGAAAATAGAAACCTACGAAACAGGTAACAAAAAAGAAGTGAGTTATCCGGTAGAAAAAGTGCAAGTCACTTCTCCGGTGGATGGCGATGCATTGAGTTGTCGCATTTTAACGATGGGAGTATATCCAGACCCCACGGAAAAAGATATTTGGGTATTGCTCAAACCATCAGACGATAAATATTACCCCCAATCCGATTATACCAATGCCTCTTATAAAGAAAAAGGCAAATGGCAAGTGGTGACAAGGTTTGGTGGTGATAAAGGTGAATCCTACGATTTATTAGTTTACGAGGCAGATTCCTCAGCCTCTCAATTTTTTAACCAAACCATCGAAGAATGGAAATCTAATGATGATTATCAGGGCATTGAAAAAGAAAATTTACCCGATGGCATTGAGCTGGTTGACCAAATCACCGTAACAACAAAATACGCCTGCAGAGGTGTTTTTTAAAGTTAATAGATTTATATTGAAATATTTTAGTCTTTATTTTATACGATTTACATGAAGCTTAATGAACAATACGGCTAAAAAAATAATCGCTCAATTAAAACTACAAAAACATCCGGAAGGTGGTTTTTACAGAGAGACCTATCGCAGCAAAAGTGAAATTAAAGCAGAGACTCTAGATGAAAAATATACAGGTATTCGGAATTATTCAACCTGTATTTACTTTATGCTTACTTCAGGACATTTTTCTGCTTTCCATAGAATAAAGCAAGACGAAATCTGGCATTTTTATGATGGGGCGACAATTCATTTGCATATGATATCTAAGGAAGGTAAATATAGTTTTCAAAAAATTGGGACTAATTTTGAACAAGATGAAATACCTCAGTATGTCGTAAAAGGTGGAACTTGGTTTGCCGCAGAAGTGATTGAACAAAATTCTTATGCTTTGATAGGCTGTACGGTTTCGCCCGGTTTCGACTTTGAAGATTTTGAGTTAAAACACAGAAACGAATTAACTGAAATTTTCCCTGAGCATAAAGACATTATTAATAGACTCACAAATCTATAATATAGCATATACCTAGAATGAAGAAGTATTTAATATTACTTTTAAAGCTAAAACTTGTTTGAAATTATACATCAAAAACCAAAATTATAACAAATACATAAAAACATTTTAAAAATGAAATCACAGAGATTTGTATTATTATTCACTACAATACTACTATCCACAATATTCTATTCCTGTAATAGTAAAAAAACCGAAGAAATGTCTGAAAAACCAAAAACCTCAAAAGGTGATGAATCCAATTGGAAACTGGTATGGTCTGATGAATTTGAAAGTGAAAAAATAGACTCAAACAACTGGAATTTTCAAGAAGTAGAAGCAGGAAAGTTTAACGAGGAATGGCAGCGGTATACGGATAGTCTGGATAACGCTTATATTCAAAAGGGCAACCTAGTCATTAAAGCCAAGCATATTGGTGACGCACATGGCATGAACCAATATACCTCCGCCAGATTAAATACGGCGGGCAAACAAAGCTGGAAATATGGAAAATTTGCTGCCAGAATAAAATTGCCGGAAGGCGAGGGCATTTGGCCGGCCTTTTGGTTGCTAGGTGCCAATATTGACGAAAATGGCGGCGACACGCCTTGGCCACAATGCGGTGAGATAGACATCCTAGAACTCTATGGCTCTAAAGATGATGCAGCGATTGAAGTCAATGCGCATTATGCCGACAGCACAGATTCTCATGCCTACATGGGTGCTGAGACTTATAGGTTGGACCAAGGAAAGTTTTCAGACGACTATCACATTTTTGAGCTGGAATGGATCAATGAAAACCTGACCTGGTTTGTGGATGGTAATCAGGTGGCTTCTATGGCTATTAACAAACCTTATTTATCCGAATTTCACAAGGAATTCTTTATATTGCTTAATATTGCAGTTGGCGGTACATTTGCAGGCCGACCGGATGACACCACAGAATTTCCCCAAAAAATGCTTGTGGACTGGGTTAGAGTTTACCAAAAAGTGTGATTATAATTTTTATAAGCTATGTCTAAAAAAGAAACTTTCAAAAAGATAACAGGCACTAAACATCTTAAATCTCAATACAAAAATAAAGATGACATTATTCTAAGAGATTTTTTGGCTCTGGAAAGAACTACTCTGGCTAATGAAAGAACCCTTTTTTCCTATTTACAGGCTGGCATTTATATGGTTATTGCTGGGTTTACATTTTTAGAATTAAAAGATTTTATAGATTTGGTTTGGATGAGTTATATTTTATTTGGGATCAGTTTCTTTTTGTTTGTCTTTGGTGTTGTGCGATTCCTTATCATGAAAAATAAACTGGATGTGTATTACAATGATATGGAACTAAAGGATAAAGATGAAGAAGATTAATTCAAAACGGATAAATTTCAGGAATTAAAATAGTTGCTAATATCCAGAATATTATGTTTAGAGGCGTTCCAATCTTAGTAAAATCTCTAAACTTGTAGTTTCCGGCACTGTACACCATAGTATTAGTTTGGTAACCTATCGGCGAGTAAAAACTTGCACTGCCGGCAATAGCAATGGCTACCAGCAGAGGTGTTGCGCTCACATCCAAACCTTCGGATATTGAAATAGATATTGGTGCAAACAAGGCGGCAGTAGCATTATTTGAAATAATTCCCGTAAGAAAAGAGGTGAGCAAATACAACAAAGAAACGACCACGTATGGCCCATAATCTTCACCGATTGTATTGACCATAAAATCACCTATGAGTTCAGATACGCCACTTTCTGTCATGGCTTTTTCAAGACTCAAGGCGCCTGCGAGTAAGAAAATCACCTGCCAGTCTAT
>CAYMXD010000270.1:0-4115 GCA_964394095.1 uncultured Mesohalobacter sp.
TATACAGTTTAAGTTAAAATCTTTTATTACACAAAAAAATGAAAACTCAAATCGTCAATTGTAAACAGCAAATCCTAAATCCCCATTTTAAAACCCTCGCTCACGTTGAAGTTGCTCATAGGCTTGCTGAACTTTATTGAACTTTTCTTTAGCCCCTTTTTGATAGGCCTCATCCATATTGACTAGCTTGTCTGGATGATACTTTTTAACCATTGTACGGTATGCTTTCTTAATTTCTGCATCTGTAGCACTTTTGTCTATTTCTAAGATTTTATATGCACTATCTGCCGATTTGAAAAACATGGCCTTAATGCTCTGGAAATCTCTAGCTCCAACGGCAAAGCTGCGGGCAATCTCTTCAATTTTAAGGACTTCTTTATCAGAGACATGCCCATCGGCTTGAGCGATATTGAATAAAAAATGAATGATCTGAAGACGAACTTCGTACCTGAGTCTGGGTTTTAAAAACTGACATATTTTTGCAGCAGAGACTTCTCTTTTTTTAATAACTTCATTGAAAGTTTTGAAAGTTGCATTGGCTCTATCTTTGCCGTAAGCCTGCACAAAATAGTGTCTTACATAATCAAGTTCTCTCTGGCTTACTTTGCCATCTGCCTTTATAACCAGACTCGCAAGCGATAGAAGATTAAGCTCAAAATCTCCTGGCGACACATCATGCCCATTCCTAAAAGATCTGCCAAAAGTGCTTTGGTTTCGTTTAGGCATAAACATCAAATCCAGTAAGCTGCCAATCAGGTAACCGGCTAATGCACCGAAAAATCCCTTAAAAAATATAAAGCCAATAAAGGCACAAACCCATTTTAACATTGCAGTGTAATAAGTTTACAAATATAAAGTGCTTAAACTTTTATGCTAAAGCTTTTAGGGTTTATTACCATTTATAATTCTATTGTAGTCCTTTTAGGATTTGCTCGGCGATATAATTTTGTCCAAGCTCAGAGGTTAAAAATAAAATATCTTCTTCATTACTTAAATTACCAAGGGTCAGGTTTAAGGCAGGTGAATTTGTTTCTCTTAAAATATAGAAGCTTGCAAACTCGATCTCCTGTTTTTTTTGACCTAAATGTTCGAGAATTTTAGAAGCGTGATAATAAGACTTTTTAAGTTGTTCATTTTTGTGCACATAAGCTTTTGTTGAGGTCTTAGTTTCTTTTGAACTATTTTCAATATGCAAACTCAAGACCAAATCAGGTTGAATTGAATTTATTTTTGCAACTCTATCCTTTAGCGATATAAATTTATCATCATCTCTTAGTAGTATGATTTCAAAATTATGGTGTTCCAGAGCTTTGATTCTTTGACTAATCGCATAAACAATGTTTTTTTCTGAAACGCTGTTAACAACAGTACCCATATCCTTACCGCCGTGTCCGGCATCAATGACTATTTTAAAAGGTTTATCGGTAGCATCAAAATTTAAACTGAAAATACATACTAAACATAGACTAATGATTTTTAGATATTTCATAAAATATTTATTTGAATTGTTTTATTTTAACGTGTTACTTCTTCAAAATATTGTTTTTTTAGAAGGAAAAGTAACTAATCAGTCTACTTTTAAGCATTGATAGTCAAATCCTTCTTTCGCGCAAAGGCCACAAAGAAAAACGCAAAGGATCTTAAAGTTATGATTAATACTTATTTACGAATTTCCAGACTTTGCAAAAGACTTAGCGGTTTTTACGAGAAAAATTATATAAAACACAAATAATGAGATATTTGAAACACTTAATTTAATGATATTTTAATACTGATTAGTTACAAGGAATAGTATTTATTCATTAAAATATTCAAAACTAATGAAGTACACACCTAAAATTTTTCAGCTTGATTTACTACTGTTTGAGGCCTGATAAATTGTATATTTGACACATGCCAAATGTAAAACTTATCGAATGTCCAAGAGATGCTATGCAAGGTATAAAACCCTTTATACCTACTGAAGCTAAAGCAAGATATATACAAAGCCTTTTGAGTTGTGGTTTCGATACCATCGATTTTGGAAGTTTTGTCTCGCCTAAAGCTATACCCCAGATGAGAGATACCGCTGAAGTTTTAAACCAATTAGATTTATCTGAAACTTCTTCAAAGCTTTTAGCCATAGTTGCCAACTTAAGAGGCGCTCAGGATGCGGTAAAGTTTGATGAAATAGACTATTTGGGATTTCCGTTTTCCATTTCAGAAAATTTTCAGATGAGAAACACGCACAAAACCATAGAAGAGTCTATTGAAGTTTTGAAAGCAATAATCGATTTAGCTCATACAAAACATAAAAAAGTTGTGGCTTACCTCTCTATGGGTTTTGGTAATCCCTATGGCGACCCCTGGAATCCCGATATCGTCGCCGAATGGACCGAAAAATTATCTGAGATGGGTGTTGAAATCCTTTCTTTATCAGACACTATTGGAAGTTCTACAGGTGAAGTAATTTCACAATTATTTTCAAACCTTATTCCAAAATATCCACATATAGAATTTGGTGCACATTTACATACCACGCCGAGTTCCTGGCACGAAAAAGTTGATGCTGCCTATCAATCCGGTTGTCGCCGTTTTGATTCTGCAATACTCGGTTATGGCGGTTGCCCTATGGCTAAAGATGACTTAACGGGAAATATGCCCACAGAAAAGGTGTTATCTTATCTAAATACTCAAAAGACACATCATGGCGTAAAAATGACCAGATTTGAGTCCGCATATAACAAGGCTTTGGATATATTTTAGAAGCTAATCAATTACGGGTATATTGATCGAATAACTTGATAACGGGTTGGGCATTACCGTTTTCATCAAACATGGTTCTGGTCGAAAAACCACGTCCCGGTGCCGCGGCCTCCCACCAAAAGATGCCCACGCCTTTATGGTTTGGTATATTCAAAATTATAGTATTGACTTCCTCCAGAAAATCTTTTTGACCCTGAGGAGTTTCCGGAAATGGGGCAGGCTTGTCTTTATATTCTTGAGGGTTAAAGTTATAGGCGACTTCTACCAAGACAATATCTTTATTGTATTCAAGAGCTGTAAAGTTTAAGCATTCTCTTAATTGTAGAAGATTACCATGCCACCAGGGGTAATATGACTGGCCAATTACATCGAATTCTATACCGTATGAGGCGACTTTATCATAAAAGTATTTTGTAAAAGCTTTATCACCACCTTTATCGATATGAACCATAATTTTAGGACATTTATCTGTTCCACAGCTTGCCTTTACACCATTGATGCCGGATTGAAGCAAGGCTGCAAAATTGTCCCAGTTATCCGGAAGTTTGCCATTTGGCCAGATCATCCCATTGCTAATTTCATTACCCACCTGCACCATGTCGGGATAAACGCCTGCTTGTTTAAAAGCCAGCATGGTTTCTAAAGTATAATCATAAACGGCATGTGCCAATTCAGGCTGGGACAAACCTTCCCAGGCCTTAGGCATAAACTGTTTTTGAGGATCTGCCCAGGTATCTGAATAGTGATAGTCCAATAAAAATTTGTAGCCTTTGGATTTGGCAGCTTTGGCCAGTGAAATTGTGTACTCTAGGTTATTAGGCAGTTCCCATTTGCCATGCTCCGGAGAGTGAAATAATCTTAATCTTATCCAGTTATAGCCGTGACTTTTTAATATATCAAGACCAGGTTTTTCGGTGCCATTATCATTAAACACAAAGCCCTTGTCTTCAGCATCTTTAAGGAAAGAGTGGTCAGCCCCAATCATATATTCCTGTGAAATTGAAAGCTGCGTAATACCAAAAATGAGAAGTAAAATATATTTTTTCATGCCTTAAAGATATTCAATTAGATTGTAATATCTATGGGCGTCTGGCAAATTCCTTTCGTAAAAGGTCAATCCCATTAAAGGAGTTGATTCCCAATAGAATAAATTGAGCAAGCATAACAATCCAGTCCGCTGTCGCAAGCCTTATTTTTTCATTTTCATAAGCTTTTGAAAATTTATGCTTATCAATAATCTCAAAAATGGAATCCTGATTAAAATAAACAAATTTAAGGTAGCAAAAAATTTTGAGATAGTCTTAATAAGCCCCCTTAGGGGGTTTGGGGGCTTTTCGTTTTGCAGAGAGGAAGGGATTCGAACCCTCGAT
>CAYMXD010000271.1:0-4094 GCA_964394095.1 uncultured Mesohalobacter sp.
ACAATGACTTTATCTAATTTTGAATGGGTAAGTGTTGTTATGCCAGCATCTTTCTGCTGAGAAAATACTGGCTTACCTATTAGAAATAAAAAGATTAAAAAAGAAATACTAATTTTCAACATGTGCGTGTTTAATTGAATAACGTAGCGATACTTAAATTATTGGTGAAATATAAAAATTTTAAACTGAGTGTTTTTCGCTAAAATTTAAAAATTATCACAAAAAAACCCCGACAATTTCGTCGGGGTTTGCACTAAAATATACTAAGGCAAAGACTATCTGAATCGGTTTGCAGATTTTACGAGCTCGTCATCCCTTTTGATGGCCTTTTGAGCCAAAACAATAAAAACGATAGAAATGACGGGCAAAACAAGCCCAATACCTTTCTCAGAAATATCCATTTCTCCAGGTAGAGTTAGCAACCAATATGCCAAAAAGCCTAAGGCGACAAAGTTCAAAAGTAAATTCACAAGCCCTACTTTCATTTGTGAGCTTCTGTTTTTAAACATTAAAAGGCTCATAATTGAAAGTAGAGTAATTACACCAAAAAATACATGATATTCAAAATCAAATTCTGCAATCAAATTAAGTATGTCATCCAAGTATGATGCCAAAAAAAAGATGGCTAAAATATTACCTAAAATAACGATAAAAAGATATACGCTTTGAATACGTTGTATCATATTAAATATTTTGGATTGCAAAAATAGAGGATTATTTTGTAAATATTGTATTGAAAACAAAATAAAGTTGTATTATTGTATTCCGAAGTTGATTTGATTATTTTTACAACTTCATCATTAATCACACAAATTTTCCTTCTAGATAAAATTGAAACCAATTTTACAATTGTTACTAACAAACCCTTTTTATATAAATGTTTGAAATCATAGACTTAAAGTCAAAAAAACTGACTGAATTACAACAAATTTCTAAAGAATTAGCTATACCAAAGTTTAGAGGCTTAAAAAAACTCGACCTTGTGTATAGAATACTGGACTTCCAAGCCTCTAATCCTGAGGACGTAAAAGCGTTTTTGGAAAAGCAAAAAAATGGATCGTCTCAAAATGATGTAAAATCCAGCCCTGATTCTAAAAAGCAGACTTCCTCCGGGAATTCTAATCCAAGAAAAAAAACAACACCGAGAAAGACAAACCCTAAACGTTCTAGTCCGGCTAAAAAAGAGTCTCCTCAAAACAAAAACACTTCAAATAAGCCTGAGCAAAAACGTACTAATGACCAAAAAGATTCTAAGCCTCAAGCTAAAACAGAGCCGAAAAAATCCTCTTCTACTCCTGCAAAAGCGCCCCAAAAAGCGTCCAGCAGAAAACAGACTTCAAGTAGAGATCACAACACAAAGCCCAACCCGAGACAATCTAAACAAACCAATGATAAGTCTGATTCTTCTCAGGATAAAAATAAATACAGAAATCCGCATTACGAGTTTGACGCCTTAATTGAATCTGAAGGTGTTTTAGACATTATGCAAGATGGGTACGGATTCTTAAGGTCTTCAGACTACAACTATTTGTCTTCGCCTGATGACATTTATTTATCACAATCTCAAATAAAATTATTTGGTTTAAAAACCGGTGATACCGTTCTAGGTGAAGTAAGACCGCCAAAAGAAGGCGAAAAATACTTTCCTTTAATCAAAATATTAAAAATTAACGGCATTGACCCAAAGGTGGTGAGAGACCGAGTGTCATTTGAACACTTGACGCCACTTTTCCCACAGGAAAAATTTAACCTTTCAGACAAGGAAAGCAGCATTTCTACCCGAGTTATTGATTTGTTTTCGCCTATTGGTAAAGGACAAAGAGGAATGATTGTTTCTCAGCCTAAAACCGGTAAAACAATGTTATTGAAAGATGTGGCCAATGCCATTGCTGCAAATCATCCTGAAGTTTACCAGATTGTTTTACTTATAGACGAACGCCCTGAAGAAGTGACCGACATGCAACGAAATGTCCGTGGTGAAGTGGTTGCTTCTACTTTCGATAAGGAAGCCCATGAACACGTAAGAGTAGCGAACATAGTCCTTGAAAAAGCCAAAAGATTGGTAGAATGTGGCCACGATGTGGTTATTTTATTAGATTCCATTACACGCTTGGCCAGAGCTTATAACACCGTTCAGCCGGCAAGCGGAAAAGTCCTTAGTGGTGGTGTAGATGCAAATGCGCTCCACAAACCCAAACGTTTCTTCGGTGCCGCCAGAAACATCGAAAACGGCGGATCACTTTCCATAATTGCGACAGCTCTTATCGATACTGGCTCTAAAATGGACGAAGTTATTTTTGAAGAATTTAAAGGCACCGGTAATATGGAATTGTTACTCGATCGTAAAATTGCCAATAGAAGAATATTCCCAGCCATAGACCTTACGTCCTCCAGCACCAGACGAGATGATATCCTTTTAGATGAAACAACACTTCAGAAAATGTGGGTATTGAGAAAATACCTCAATGATATGAATCCCGTTGAAGCTATGGAGTTTATAAACGACAGACTAAAGCAATCAAAAAGCAATGAAGAATTCTTGATATCTATGAATAGTTAATAAAAGCCCCCAAACCCCCGAAGGGGGTTTTTTTTCTACTTAATTTTAGACTTAGCCCAAATGTTATAAGCTTTTATGTTTATACCAACGGCTTTACAAAATTCTTCTAAAGCCGGCCAGCTGTCAACATCATGATTGTTTTTTCCTTTAGTTTTCTTTACACCGTGTACAATCATTTTATTAATGTAATATCTAGTGAGTAAAGGAATTTCTGCTATGTAACCAACAATTTCCTCCCAATGAAGATTACCAGTTACGTAAAGCCCTTTTATCATTTCCCAGTCATCTGTACTTTGTTCAAAAACTTTAATGTATTCAAGAGCATCCCAGCCTTCCTGAACCTCATCTCTGTCTACTCTACCGTCTTTACCTGCAACAAGCCAATATGCCGCAATAGCTAGTTGATTAATTGAAAATTTCATAAATACTATTTTAAATGGTCCTACTCGTATGGCTTTTCAGAATAACGCCCCGTTTAATAAAGTGGTCTCTGGCATCCACTCTAATAATTCTAAAGAGAATGCTTGTAAATATATGTTAAAAATAGTTTTCACCTATTTAATTTCTAATTTATCTGCCTCAAATTTTAGGTTAATTAAATTATGTGAAAGAGATAAAAGTCATAAATAAATTGTGATTAGAAATCAAAAGTTCTAAAGTTGGACTAATATTTTTTTTACTCTAGTCATTTTCTGTTTATTTCAACTATCATAAAGGAATACTAATTCTTTTAATAAAATTTTACTCCTTCAGAATACTTTTTTTGTTATCAACTTATTCGATTTTTACCTCAAAACTAGCTTCTTTTTGTGAAGACGGGAGATGGGCTCATCACTTTTTCAAAGTAGGCCCAGCAGCAAATTCCGGCACTCACAGAAATATTGACAGAATGCTTGGTGCCAAATTGTGGAATTTCAATCACAGCATCGCTTTCATCAACCACTTTTTGCTGAACGCCTTTGACTTCGTTGCCAAAAACCATGGCGTAAGTTTCTGAAGACTTAAATTGAAAATCCTGTAACATGGTGCTGTCTTCAGCTTGTTCTATACTAAGAACTTTTACGTCTTGATTTTTAAGTTGATTAACAACCTCAAGTGTATCTTCTGCATATTCCCAATCTAAACTATCAGTTGCACCGAGAGCTGTTTTTTGAATATCCCGATGCGGCGGCTTTGCCGTAATGCCACAAAGAAAAATCTTTTGAACCCGAAATGCGTCTGCTGTTCTAAAGACTGAACCAATATTATTTAAACTCCTGATATTGTCTAAAATCAAAATGAGATTAGACTTTTCTGCCGATTTATAGTCTTCGACCGAAAGGCGGTTGAGTTCTTCGTTTTTAAGTTTGCGCATAGAGTCTTTTGTTTGGCTGTAAAAATAGGGATTTCAAATTAAGATTAATGATGATATAGAATTTTGAACTTATTACCAAAATTTCAAAGTTCTCAACGAATATGATTTAGAAAGCCAATTACGATTTTTTTTTTATCTTTACTCTTATGAAAACACTACAACATGAAATAACAGATATCA
>CAYMXD010000272.1:0-4082 GCA_964394095.1 uncultured Mesohalobacter sp.
TCATCAATTCTACCTAAATTATCAAAATTTACTGAAGTAGTAACTTTCTTAGTATTTACTACTAAAGTAGATGCATCTTCAATATTATCAACTTTTTCACCATCTGAATTATAATATGTGCCATTAACTGATGTAGTTATTTCATCAACTCTATGAGTATAATTATTGAGGCTCGGTTGGTCGTTTAACATGCTTATAGCAGTTGCACTAAAATCAGATAATCCCGATGTATTTACGTGATTTATTTTAGTTTCTGTTCCTTTAAAGTTTGTTGAATTTTGTTTATTGATAAGGGTGTGAGTGCCATAATACTCTTTACGTCTAAAATCCCAAATACTATTACCCTTTATTGTATAATTACAAACACGCGTATAGCTATAATTGATGGATGATCCAGTACTAGCTGTAACATTTGATTTAATAATTTTATCACCTCCCATTGGTGCCATCCCATCCGGGTCGATAAAATACACCGGATTATCAAAGGCATAATTATAAGGTGAGTGGCGTCTCATGAGTTCAGCTAAAGGATCAATATTCATCCACCGCCCAAGTGAAGCATCGTAATACCCAGCCCCAAAATCCAACCACTCTAAACCGAGTTGGTCGTTTTCTTCTTTACCATTGTAGCCGTAGGGGTATTGCTGGCCGTTAATGACAGAATTGTATCCTTTATGTTCAAGCCCAAATGGATAGTAGTTATTCTAAAGAACTTAATTTAAAAACTGCAGTACTTATGTATTGTTAGCTGGTATATCCGGATCGAGATAATCGGGTGTGCCATCCCCGTCGGTATCTGGGTAAGGTAAAATAATGTGGCCTTCATCATCGCTAATTTCATCTCTTGTAGGTACACCATCACCATCATCATCTACATCCAGAAAGTTTGGGATACCGTCCCCATCAAAGTCATCACCAAGATCATCACCTTCGCCAAGGTCATCAACACGCCCATCGTTGTTGAGGTCTTCTAAATAAGAAGGTATACCATCTCTGTCGTGGTCGGTTAGTACAGATTTGTAAAGTTGTACTGCAAATATTATAGGCTGATATCTTTTAATTGGTGAACCTACAGGTGGGGTAGCAAAGAAACCAAGCCCCGAAGGCACAAAAATGACACCAACACCAAAATCATCATTAAAAGTGACAGTTCCATCATAATTCTGAACAAAACCTGAGGAGCCTCTCAATTCTGGGAGTAATTCATAAAAGCCTCTTACAGTTTGTGTAAGATCAAACCAAGAAGGGTTTGGATTGGTGTCAAATGTTTCATTATTTAAAGTAAGGCCTTGAAAGGTTACTAATGTAGAATCTGCAAAAGTGGGGTGCCTTTCCTCCATATTGCCTTCTCTAATTTTTAAGTAGTACAATTCATAAGTCACCCCATTTTGAGTTACTTCTTTGCTTAACAAGTTGTCTGAATCAAAAATTGGAGATTTATCTGCATTATCTCCAGCTATGGTGTCAAACGTGAATTTTTGAAAGTTTGGATTCTGTGGATTATCAACCAATTCATAAAAGTGTGTTTGTAAAAACTCTTCAATTTGAATAGCATTTTCATCTTTCACCTCTTCCGGGTCTCTAAGTTCAACCCTGTTGCCACCATTGTCATCATCGCTGCTGCAAGACGAAAAAACACCTAAAATTAAACCGAAAACTATCAGAATATACCTTAACTTCATTATAACTAAATTTTGGGTGCAAGATACGATTTTCTCTTATTTTTGTTGTTAAAAACAATCTAAGTCTAAAAATACTATGCGAGTTGATAAATTTTTATGGTGTGTTAGGTATTATAAAACCCGAAGTAAGGCTACACAAGCCTGCAAAAAGGGTCATATAAGCGTAAACGGTGATAAGGTGAAAGCCTCCAGAGAGGTCTACCCTACGGATGAAATTATTTTGCGTAAAAATCAAATCGATTATAAAATTGAAGTCCTTGATATTCCAAAATCTAGAGTAGGGGCCAAGTTGACTAACATTTACCGTATAGACAAAACATCTAAAGATGAGTTTAAAACCCGAGAAGCTTTAAAATATGCTCAGAATTATTACCGAAAAAAAGGCACGGGCAGACCGACGAAAAAAGACCGCAGAGATATAGAAGACTGGGTAGAAGACCCTAAACATAAAAAACTCGATGATTAATACTGCAAACTATTGGGAAAAAAGGTATCGAGACAAGGATACAGGCTGGGATATGAAGCAAGTTTCCCCGCCGCTTAAATCTTATATAGATCAACTAGACGATAAAGACCTTAAAATCTTAATACCTGGAGCTGGCAATGCCTATGAAGCAGAGTACTTGTTCAGCCAGGGATTTAGAAATGTTTACGTGGTTGATATTGCCCAATCGCCCTTGAACAATCTTCAAAAAAGAGAGCCTAATTTTCCTACACTTCAACTGCTAAACCTGAATTTTTTTGACCTTAAACAGCAATTTGACCTGATATTAGAACAAACTTTCTTTTGCGCACTTCCACCAAATAAAAGGCCGGATTATGCCAATAAAATGCATCAGTTATTGAAGCCAAAAGGAGTCTTGGCAGGTTTGTTTTTCGATTTTCCCTTAACCGAAAACGGCCCGCCATTTGGTGGAAGCAAAGAAGAGTATCTTAATTATTTTGAACCCTTGTTTGATGTAAAGACGTTGGAGCGTTGTTACAATTCTCATCCTAAACGCCAAGGCAAGGAACTTTTTTTTGAATTTATAAAACCCTAAATCATGGATTTTCGAACCGAGTTTAAGATTAATGCTTCTGAAAATAAAATTTGTTACGAAGATAAGTTGTTATTCTTAGGCTCGTGTTTTGCTGAAAATATGAGTAGTTATTTCGAACGCTTCCGTTTTCAGGTGAAGACCAATCCATTCGGTATATTATTTCATCCTTTAGCCATAAAAAGATTGATTGATATTGCTTTAGATGAAAATTATAATCCTAACGAATTTAGTTTTGAACATCAGGAGCTATGGTCTAATTTTGATGCCCATTCCTCACTTTCCAATTCTTCGAAACAAGAGTTAATTGATAATCTATACACTTCAAAACTAAAGGCAGAACGAGCCCTAAAAACTTCTGATGTTATATTTATCAGTTTAGGTACAGCTTGGGTTTACAAACACAAAGCAAAGAATAAAGTTGTAGCCAACTGCCATAAACTGCCACAAAACCATTTCGACAAACAGTTGCTTAACATATCTACTGTTAAAACGACCTTAGGAAGCATCATCGAAAAAATTACAAGCATAAACCCCAGCGCAAAAATTATATTCACGCTTTCACCCGTGCGTCATCTCAAAGATGGTTTTGTTGAAAACCAGATGAGTAAGTCCACGTTACATTTAGCCATCCAAGACAGCATAGGAGATTTTCAACACGCCTCTTACTTCCCCAGCTATGAGATCCTTTTAGACGATTTAAGAGACTATCGGTTTTATGCTTCAGATTTTCTTCATCCCAACGCATTAGCCTTAGACTATATCTGGGAAAAGCTGAAAAGCACCTATTTTGAGAACCAAACACTTCAAACTTTAGCTCAGGTCGACAAGATAAACAAAAGACTTTCTCATCGTTTTTATAATCCTGAAAGCACTGCTTCCCAAGATTTTAGGCAAAAGACAGCGGCGCTTATTTCTAAGCTTACCACAGACTATACTTTCATAAAATTTTAAATATACGGCAATTGCCTTATAGTTTCATGCACAGGTTTAGGGCAACTTTGTACCCGATTAACCAATATAACTATATATAAACCTTAAATATTTTAATCATGAAATCAAATTTTTTATTTATCGGAGCACTTTTTTTATTCTTTGCTTTTAGTACATCATCATGTAGTGATGATGATGGTGATAATGGCGGAGGAACTGCGGCCGCGGGAACGGTTAAAGCTAATGTTGATGGCTCTAATTTTGAAAGTCAATCTATGACCTCAAGTCTTACTCTTGTAGACGGAGGTGGTTCTACAACTATGCTAATTACAGCAACTGACCTAGAAGGGAGAAATTTAACTTTACAAGTTATCGGTTACAACGGAGAAGGCAGCTATGATATTGGTGGTAACAATACAATTTTAGTCAA
>CAYMXD010000273.1:0-4074 GCA_964394095.1 uncultured Mesohalobacter sp.
CTAAAAATGAACTACCCCGATGCAGAGCCATCAGAGTATCTTATAAGAACAATTTTTAATATTTCGACGCTGAGCGTCAGGGTATTGAACCCAAGATCCCGCTGATACTGAATCAAGTTCAGCACAAGTACTGAATCAAGTTCAGCACAAGTACTGAATCAAGTTCAGCACAAGAAAGCGGGATTAGTTCAACTAACAACTTTGAATTAATAGCTTTGCTATTTTTCAAAGTTGAGTTTCACTAATAAAATGGCATTGGCTTGGCATAAAGCAATAACAATACAATTCCATTCCTTTGTGTTCTCTACAGTATTCTATACTATTGGCTAATATGTCCAAATATTCATGTCTTGTAAATACATCTATCCAATATACTGTAGCGAAACTTACAAAGTATAACCCACTCTTGTTATGAAATTTATATTTTCTACTCACTTTGCTAAAATAAGAAAAGACTACATAATGACACTGTCTTTTTCTGAAAACGGACTCTTTGCACTCGTTGCAAACGAGTGCAAGCGAGAGGCACTCGACACAGTCGAGCGCTAGCGAGGCACGGACTACAATTACGCACTATCTTATTGAGCAGGATAGGTATAATATAACCAGCAATGAAAATTAGAAACCCTAAAACTGTTTTAATAAACAAATTAACCTGATATGGGGCTAAGATTCATTCTTAATCTAAAAAAACTTGAAACCTAAAACTTTTAAACCTGAAACTTAATACTACTCCTTATGCATAAACGACTGTTTACCCAGTAATTCTTCTTCGGTTTCTACATTGTCTTCATCCGGCACACAACAATCTACGGGACATACGGCTGCGCACTGGGGTTCTTCGTGAAAGCCCATACATTCGGTACATTTATCGGTGACGATGTAGTAAAATTCATCACTTACCGGTTCTTGTACCTCATCGGCATCAGCTTCTTTGCCGTTGGGGAGAACAATATTGCCTTCTAAATCGGTGCCATCAGAATAACGCCAGTCATCTGCTCCTTCATAAATTGCAGTATTGGGGCATTCCGGTTCGCATGCACCACAATTTATACATTCATCTGTTATCTTTATCGCCATGTTTCTTTTTATTGTAAATTTGTTCAAAATTAAACATAAAAGCAAAAATTAGCAAGTTAATGCTCACTTTTGAAGAACGAAAAGCAGCTTTTGTTGACATTGGTCACCTGATAGGTCGATTAATTAATAAACAATCCTTAAAACCATCTAAAAATCAAATAGATTTCTGGGAAACATTGAATTTAGCTCAAGCTGAAAATCAATGGTTCACCCAAGAAAATATTTGCTTTGCCTTAAAAGAATGGGGAGCTAGTCTAACTCAGGATAATCTCAATAATTGGCTCAAGGATTATGAATTAAGTGATGAAAATACTGAGCAAAATATTGGTGTCGTGATGGCCGGCAATATTCCACTGGTAGGTTTTCATGATTTTTTGTCTGTTTTAATCTGCGGCCATAAAGTTATCGTAAAACAATCTTCTAACGATAAGAGACTTCTGCCCTTTCTCGCCGACAAATTGATTGAAATTCAACCAAAATTTAAAGATAAAATTGAATTTACAGACGGAAAGCTTGAAAATTACGATGCTGTAATTGCAACAGGCAGTAATAACACTGCACGATATTTTGAGTATTACTTTAGCAAAGTACCTCACATTATCCGTAAAAACAGAAATGGGGTTGCCATTCTCACCGGAGAGGAATCGCCTGAGGACTTAAAAAAATTAGGCCAGGATATTTTCAAATATTTTGGGTTAGGCTGTAGAAACGTTTCAAAGCTGTATGTTCCCAAAGGCTATGATTTTAAATATTTCTTTGAAGGGATTTCAGGTTTTGATTCTATATCTCATCATCATAAATACGCCAACAATTACGATTATAATAAAGCGGTTTATCTCATGAGCGATATAAAATTTCTGGATAACGGCTTTTTAATTCTCAAAGAAGATCATCAGTTTTCAACGCCAATCGGTGTCATAAATTACGAGGTGTATGAAGGTGAAGATGATTTGAAACATTTAATTTCATTACAGAAAAATAACATTCAATGCATTGTTGGTAATCACAAGATTGCTAATTTTACTTTTGGTAACGCTCAACATCCTAGTCTATCAGATTATGCTGATGGCGTAGATACTATAAACTTTTTAAAACACTTAGACACACATCATTATGAAGAAACACAATTTTAGCGCTGGTCCCTGTATTTTACCACAAGAAGTCTTTCTAAAAGCTTCAGAAGCAGTAATGGACTTTAACAATTCTGGGCTTTCCATTTTGGAAATTTCCCACAGAAGCCCGGCTTTTGTTGAAGTTATGGAAGAAGCCCGTTCATTAGCCATAGAACTTCTAGGCTTAGAAGGCAAAGGCTATCAGGCCTTATTTCTTCAAGGCGGCGCCAGTTTGCAGTTTATCATGTCGGCATACAACCTTTTAGAAAAAAAAGCAGCCTATTTGGATACTGGCAGTTGGTCTGCAAAAGCCATAAAAGAAGCTAAATTATTAGGCGAAGTAATGGTCGTTGCAAGCTCCAAAGATAAAAATTACAATTACATCCCAAAAGATTACGAGATTCCTGCTGATGCAGATTACTTTCATATGACATCAAATAATACCATATTCGGAACTTCTGTAAAAGATTTCAAAACAACTGATGTTCCGGTAGTTTGTGATATGAGTAGTGATATTTTTTCACGTCAAATAGATTTTACCTATTTTGATCTTATTTATGCTGGAGCACAAAAAAATATGGGACCGGCTGGTACAACTTTAGTGGTGGTTAAAGAAGATATTCTAGGCAAAGTCAGTCGGGATATTCCTTCAATGCTCGATTATAAAGTTCATATTGGGAAAGATAGCTCGTTTAACACTCCACCCGTTTTTGCTGTGTATGCGTCTATGCTAAACTTACGCTGGTTAAAAGCAAAAGGAGGCATTCAAGCCATCGAAAAAGAAAATGAAAAGAAAGCCAAATTAATATACTCTGAAATTGACATTAATCCACTATTTAAAGGCTTCGCCCATAAACCTGATCGTTCTAATATGAACGCCACTTTCAATTTAACAGACGATTCTCTTAAAGAACGTTTTGATGCCTTGTGTAAAGAAGCGGGATTAAACGGCATAAACGGACACAGAAGCGTAGGAGGTTATCGCGCATCGATGTACAATGCATTGCCTAAAAAATCAGTGAGTGCCTTGGTCGAAGTTATGGACGAATTAGAACGAAAAGCTTAATTTTAAAACAATACAACATGAAAATATTAGCAAACGATGGTGTTTCACAAGCAGGCGTAGATATGCTTGAAAACGCGGGACACGAAGTTATACAAACCAAAGTTGCACAAGAACAGCTGGCAAGTTACCTCAACGAGAATAGCGTAGATGTTATTTTGGTAAGAAGTGCCACCAAAGTAAGAAAGGGTCTCATTGACGCCTGTCCAAATTTAAAAATTATAGGACGCGGTGGTGTTGGCCTTGACAATATCGATGTAGACTATGCTAAGTCTAAAGGATTACACGTTATAAATACCCCGGCTGCATCTTCAGACTCTGTAGCAGAATTAGTGATGGCGCACGCTTTGGGTGGCTTTAGGTTTCTACACCTGTCTAACCGAGAAATGCCCCTTGAAGGTGAATCCAATTTTAAAACGCTTAAAAAATCTTATGCCAAAGGCGTTGAACTCAAGGGTAAAACCATGGGGATTGTTGGAATGGGACGAATTGGTCAAGCGGTTGCCAAAAGAGCAATTGGAATGGGCATGACCGTGATAGGCCACGATAAATTTATGGACGAAGCCGATGTCAGTCGTGGCAATATTCCTCAGGATGTAATAGAAAACGAACAGTTGATAGAGAAGCTTCCGATCTTTTTCCGTACTGTCCGCGGTGCCGAGCTGTCCGATGAGAAGATTGACGATTTGATTGAGGATTTGAGACAGGCATATTCTCCCGATGAGTAAACGAGTGCCGTATAGGACCACTGAAGGGATTGCACCTCGTTTCGGTGTCAACAGCCAAGTCATCGAAATCCGATTTGATAAAGAGGGGTTG
>CAYMXD010000274.1:0-4073 GCA_964394095.1 uncultured Mesohalobacter sp.
CTATTACGCAAAAATCGAAAATTGGTCTCGATACATTTTTTGTTTCCTTATCAGTCAACAAAAAACACTCGACCTGACGTGTAAGTTATGTTTCATAATGATTATAAAAATCCTGTATTTGATTAAGTTATTTGAATTGGAATATGGTCGGCGACCATTCAGGGACTTTCATATAACACTTGGCTTAATGTTCTGATATTTAGCATTTTGGTTTTTTTTGTTAATTTGCTTATAACTACACCGGTTATTTCGATACAATTCTGCTTTGGCAGAATCACTCAATAACCTCGAATAGAGTTCAATTTTTAATTTTGATATTTTCTTTGCATGTTATGTGAATTGGAATATGGTCGGCGACCATTCAGGGACTACCGACTACCCACTACCCTCTTAATTCCGGTTTCTAGTTTCCAGGACAAATTCAAAATTTATAATTCAAAATTCAAAATTTCCTAATTCCAGATTTTAGATTTTAGATTTTAGATTTTAGAAGTTAGAAGTTAGATTTGACATAATGTAATTCAAAATTTATAATTTTATAACTCTAGATTCTTTACTCTTTTACTCCATACTAATTACTTATTACTACTTACCAGTTACTACTTACTCATTACTACTTACCAAAACTACCCTCTACCGACTACCCTCTACCCTCTAAATTCAGTTATCAGTTTTTCGCACTAAATACTTAATACTATGTACTAAATACTTTGTACACCTCTCATCTCTCATTTCTAAACGCTGTTTTCACCAATCCTAAACTTATTGTCGATATCATGCTAACACGAACATCTATCACTTTCGCATCAACAGTGCCAGACTGGTTCGATTGGAGCCATGCTTCGTTTCCCAGGGCAAATCTCCGAATGGCTTTACGGTGATATTTGCTCCTTCCTTAACATGCCTTTGGATGCCTAAGTAAGGCCCGCTGTTGAAATCATTTTTTGGGTTAGCCGAATCCCCTTTTTTAAAATAATCGTGCAGTAAAATCACGCCACCGTCATTCAATCGCTCCAAAGCTTTGGGCACTTCTTTGTATACGGTTTGTGCTGAATGGTCACCGTCCAGAAAAATCAAATCGTACTTGTCTTTTGAATTTTTTAAATAGTCTAAGGAATCCTGATTTATAAATTTGGTTTCAACCCCTAAATCGAGGCTTTTCAATAGTTCCTGCGGCGATTTTGGGGATTCAAATTTTAACCAGGGTTGTTCTTTTGCGCAGTTGACATCCCTGATATCTAAAGTTGAAAACTTCGATTGTACATTGTGTTTCTTCAGGTTGTAATCAAGCGCACAATTTATATTTACCGTTGAAGCCCCGATGTGTGTGCCTATCTCCAAAATAGATTTTGGTTTAAAGTAGCACATAATGAAAAAAATGGCTTTGCGGTCGCCGAGATTGACACCTCCTGTGAGGTCTGGAATCTGAAGCGTCTCAATTTTTTTATGGTAAGCTTCCCAGGCTTTTGCTGTTTCTTTATCTTGAATAATGTCCTGCGTATCGACTGAAGTGCTTAGCCTGAGGTGTTTAGAGTTGAGCTCTATGTTTTGTAAAGCATTCAATTTTAGGGTTTCTACGCGTTCGCTATTCCTGACCTGTTTAATTTTAGACCATACTGAAGTTGGAAGTATTTTTTTTACTGTATTCTTAAAGGACATATATTCTATCTTTATCTAGATTTTGCAAATTTAAGATAAGGGTTTTAATTTTATTAAGTTAATTTTAATAAATTGACATTATCTCTAAACTTTTACAAAAACGCCATCCACCTGCAGCAGTTGTCCCGTTTTCGGATTGGCAAAGCCGTTTTCCAGAGAATATAACTTAAAGCCTCTTTGCTCCAAATAGTCTATCATTGCTCTAAACAACATTTCATTTTCATAAAGCGGAACGATCGACATTTCCAGTTGAATCATGTCAATGTACTTTAAAGATGTTTCAGCGCCGTCTATGACGTGTTTTTCATAACCCTGGGTGTCGATTTTTAGCATGATATGGTCTTTTTTAGTACACAATTCATCAAATACAGAATCTAAGGTCTTGACCTCAATGGTTTCTTTAGACACATACTTTGAATGCGGGGCACTATCGAGATGTGCCGGCAGCATGTCCAAAATTGAACTACTGCTGGAATTTTTGGCTACATTTATATCAATGCTTGTATTTTCATCACCTAGGGCATAATTGTATGTTTGCCAATTGTGATCTTTTGCAGCAGAGGTTTTCAAGCTCTGAAATGCTGTTTTTAAGGGCTCAAATGAAAGAATTTTATGTGGGTATCCGTAATTTCTCATGTAAACGCCGTACTGACCGGTATTGGCACCAATGTCTAGGATACAATTGATGTTTTGATTTTCAATAATCTGCAAACGCCTTCTAATGTCTGCATCCGGATAACGCTTTAGTTGAAAATTGAATTGTTGAAGTAACTTTTGAATGGGATTCATCTTAGGTTGAAGGAGCTTAGAAAAATTAGGTCAAATGATTTAATAGTGTTTTAGAAAATAGTTGAGCAGAATTCGCTTTGATGTATGCCTGGCTATCATACGCATCGGCTTTGGCCTGAAGGTTTTCAAAATTGGCGAGGGCATAGCTCATTGCTTTTTTAAGTGAAAAGTTAGGATTAAAATGTACTACAGCCTTATACGCTGAAAAGGCTTCTTTGTAGAAGCCTTTATCGGGCGCAATGACTACCTTGTTATTGGCCAAACAATGGTTTACAATTCCGCTCGAATTTTCAACATTCTTATTGGTGATCAGCACCACATTAGATTGTTGCATATAGGCTGAAAAATCATCATCCGGAACAAAATCATTTCGTATAGAAATCCTGTTTTGTTCTTTCAGTTGGTTGACTTTGTCGGTATTAAGATCTGTATCTTTATTGACTTTCCCGATTAGCAATAGGTGGACTTTCTCTGAATATTCTGCGTCTAAATTTGAGAAGGCGTCGATAATATCCAATGTACCTTTGTAAGCGTCTAATTTACCTATTTGCAGGAAGGTTAATGCGGATGGTTTTATAGTATGGTAGCTGTAAATATTTAATTTTGAAGGCGATGTTATCCGCACCGGATCGTTAATAAACTCAATTTTGGAAGACCATTTCCTGTAAAAATTAACCCCTTTTCTATCGTTTAGTAAAAATACTCTGGTACAATTCTTACTAAATAACAGTAATCTCAAATATAGCTCACGTTTAAAAATGGTAACTTTTTTGGTGTTTTGTTCTCTAAAGCGGTAGGGCGAATTAAAAATAATTCCGGAGAATGTAAACGGGAGTTTTACAAAAGGGTTTAAAATACTATAATGTCTTAAGATGAGATTAAGGTTAAGAAACAACACATGATCAAATTGAAATCGCTTATTGACGTAAATGATTTGTTGATATATAAAGTCTGCCATATGTTTAGTATTTGTAAACTGGCTGTAAGTCTTGCCGAGGCTTTCGTCAAAAAAATGAATGGATTTGTAAACCTCCGTATTTTTCAGATTTTGCAAATGTGGTATCAGTAAAGGCGTTAAAAAAATAATGAAGTCCTTACTTTTATGATCCTCATTGATTTTTTTGAGCACATGTTTTAAATACTCGGGATAATGCCCGGAGGTTTGGAATTCTATGATTAGTGTTTTCAAGTTAGGTTTTATTCCAAGTTAATAATTCCAAGTTTGAGATAACCAGTAACAAGTGGCGAGTGGCGAGTGTAGAGTGGCGAGTGGCGAGTTAATAGTTTCTAGTTTCTAGTTTAAAGTTCCAGGTTCCAGGTTCCAGGTTTTAGGTTTTAGGTTCTAGGTTTCAAGTTTCTAGTTTCAATTCAAAATTTATAATTTAAAATTCAAAATTTCCTAATTCCAGATTCCTGATTTTAGATTTTAGAAGTTAGAGGTTTGACATATCGTAATTCAAAAATTCATAATTCCCAGTTTCAGATTATTAATTTTATTACTAATTACTATATCTTTCATATAACACTTTTCTTAACTTTCTGATTTTCATCCAATAAAGTATTTAGCCTATATTCGTCACTTCGAGTGAATTTTTCGATTGCAATGAGAAAAATTTGTATCGAGA
>CAYMXD010000275.1:0-4065 GCA_964394095.1 uncultured Mesohalobacter sp.
TTTAAGGTCTCCGATAAAATCATCAATTTTATTTTTTCGTATATCTTCATAGAAATCCTTTTTAATCGTAAAATTTCTTCCTCCCAGGTTTACCTCAGCTTTTCCTTCTTTTTTAATTTGTTCTTCTTTACTTTCTATGAGTTTAGAAACATGTTCCGGCTGAAATGGGCTACCAATGGTAACAACTGCTCTAATTGAATCTGCTTGATGTGCTGCAAACAAAGCCGCTGTTCCTCCTAATGAATGCCCTATAATAAGCTTTGGTGTTTTGTGATTCTTATTTAAAAAATTATGTGCCGCCATCAAATCATCTACATTGTGCGAAAAATTAGTATCTTCAAATTCACCTTTACTTTGCCCAAGGCCTGTAAAATCAAATCTAAGCACTCCAAATCCATTTGAGGTTAATCCACTGGAAATATTTTTTATGGCTTTGAGGTTTTTATTACAAGTAAAACAATGTGCAAAAATTGCATACGTATGAACCTTTTTGTCGACAGGTAAATCTAATATACCGCTTAGTTCCTCATCATTATGATTGTTGAAATTGACTTTATTGGATTTCATATTGATCTAAAATTTTGAAATTAATGTGTTGTTGTGCTGATTTTTGAGATAATACATTAAAACTTACATCTGAAACCTGAAAAATTCTGGGATAACCGCCGGTCACTTGAGCATCTCGCATTAAAATGATAAGTTTTCCCTCAGGCGTGAGTTGAACGGTTCCCGGCATTACAGGTTTAGTTGTGATACCTTCAAGTTCATTTTCTAGTTTTTCGTTAAGTTGATAGGCCATGCGGTTACTCTCGTTAGAAATTGTAAAAGTATTCTGTTGTAATAGTTTTTTTTGATGATTACTCAATTTGTAATATTCCGGTAATGGGTAAACATTCATGGTATCTTGGTTATACAAACTCATATCAAACTTTATGGCGGCGTTTTTTCTGTTGAAAGCAGCATTAGGGTCTTTCAGTTCTATGATTTGTTCTTTATTGAGTTTGGTAAAACTAGTTATCATTTTATATTGACTTCTACTTCCTAATTTCAGTTCAGTATTCAAACCACCGGAAACAGCCAGATAGGCACGAGTTTGAATATTTTTCACTTCTAAAACATCATCAGGATTTACAGATACCTGATGATTGATGTCTATTGATTTTCCATTGATTAAAACATTTGCTTTACTGGCGGTCACTGCAATAATACAAGAGCATTTAAATTTCAATTTAGGTCCCATTAATGTCATTTCAATAACAGCTTCTGTATCCGGATGTCCTACAAGTAAATTCGCTAACTCAGACAAGTTTTTGTCCATTGCCCCACTGATGGGGACGCCGAAGTTAGTATAATGAAAGCGACCCAAATCCTGAATGCTCGTGTAAAATCCACTGGATAATAATTCAATCATAGTTCTCTTAATTCTGGATTAGTTTCATTAATAATTTTATTGAAAGTAGTTTTATCTATGGGCTTAAATTTTATCTGATCACCTGGCTTAAAAAGACTTGGCGGATTTTTATTTACATTAAATATATCTACAGGTGTACGTCCTATAATTTGCCATCCGCCAGGAGAAGCATTAGGATAAATACCGGTTTGACTTTCAGCGATACCAATACTTCCTTTTTCTACTTTGGAGCGTGGTTTTTTCAATCGAGGTATTCTTATTCTCTCATCAACTTTTCCCATATATAAGAATCCGGGTAAAAAACCAATAAAATAAAGGGTGTAGATTTTTTCTGAATGAATTTTTATAATCTCATCAACATCAACACCTGAATGTTTGGAAAGGGAGTCTAAATCTTGACCAAAAGTTTTGTAACACACCGGAATTTCATAGGTTTTAAAAGAATCTTCAGAATTACTATCAATTGAATAGTCTTTCAATATAGTTTCAAATTCTGCTTTTAAATCTTTGAGGTTTGGATAATTTTCATCTAAAGTCACCAATAAACTGTCAAAAGCAGATGTTATATAGCTCACTTTATCTTTAAATTTGAGCTCTATTTCTGCCTTCACAGTCTGCAGGACTTTAATTGACTCTCTATTAAATTCTTTAAATTCAAAAGAAATAAGCAAACTCTTTGGTGAAGATATAAATATGTTGTGAGGTATAGTTGTCATTTTATGAGTATATTATTTTTATTGAGAAATTCAACGATAGCTTTTGTCAACTCTAATGCTCCCGGTGTATCACCATGTAAGCATAAAGTTTGGATATTTATGGGTTGATAGGTTCCATTTATAGTTTTTACCTTTTGAAACAAGAGCAAATCATTCACTTGTTGTATTACCTTTTCAGTTTTTAATAAAACCGCTCCCGGTATGCTTCTAGATACCAAACTTAAGTCGTCATTATAAGCTCTATCTGCAAAGCCTTCTACACAAGTCATAACTTTTCCTTTAGCTGCTCTTTTGATTTCAGAATTTGGTGGAACGTATAAAATAATTTCAGGATATTTCTCACTGATTAGGTTTACCAAAGCTATAGCTTTTTGATTATCCAGTTTTATATCATTATAAAGAGCACCGTGAAATTTAATATGATGCCAGACAGCATTTATCTGTTCACATTTCTTTTTGAAATTATTCAGTTGAAAGTCTATACTTTGTATTAAATCTTTAATTGAAATATCAATCGTTTTTCTTCCAAAATTAATTCTATCCGGATATGACGGATGAGCACCAACTTTTAGCTTGTGTTTTTTTGCTAGATTTAGGGTTTTAATAGTACTGTGGTCATCTCCAACGTGACCTCCACAAGCAATATTACAAGAGCTTATGTATTTAATTAACTCCTCATCAAATGGCATTCCTTCTCCAATATCAGCGTTTAGGTCTATTTCGACCAAATCAGTCATATTATTTAAATTTTCTTAAATTAACGCAGAATTATTGAAACATGCTTAAATTTCAGAAAATTTTAAATATGAAATATCCTATAATAACTTTTTTGATGATTAGTTTTCTGGCCTGTGCTCAAGAAGACAAAAATATTACAACCTCTCCAGTAGAGTATACCTACGAAATTGTTGCAGATGACATTTACATTCCCTGGGGGTTTGATTTTTTCGATGATGGCAGTATGCTTGTTACAGAAAAAGAAGGCGATCTGTTTTACGTTAAAGATAAGGTTAAAACGCAAATCACCGGCTTTCCGGAAGTAAAAGTCTTGGGCCAAGGGGGATTGATGGATGTAAAAATTCATCCGGATTACCCTGAAAAACCCTGGATTTACGCCACTTATGCCCATGAAGACCCCAGTGATGATGACAGAGCCAATACAAGATTAGTGCGATTTCAGCTGAATGATAATCAAATCAGTAGCCTTGAGGTGCTTTATCAAGCGGAAAATTATTCTAAAAAAGGACAACACTTTGGCAGTCGGATAGAGTTTGACAACGAAGGCTATGTTTATTTTTCGGTTGGTGATCGGGGATATCGCGATGAAAATCCGCAGGACATTAGCAGAGATAACGGAAAAATTTATCGCTTACACGAGGATGGTTCTATTCCTAAAGACAATCCATTTGTAAATGAACCTAATGCTAAAAAAGCAATTTACAGCTATGGACACAGAAATCCACAAGGGATGGAAAAACATCCTGAAAGCGGTAAAATTTGGATACATGAACACGGCCCCAGAGGTGGTGATGAAATAAATATTGTAGAAAAAGACGTCAATTACGGCTGGCCGGTTATCAGTTATGGCATTAATTATTCAGGAACCAAATTTACGGATATCACCGAAAAAGAAGGCATGGCTCAGCCTTTATATTATTGGGTACCTTCTATTGCACCAAGCGGTATGGCCTTTGTGCGTTCTGATAAATATCCACACCTTAATGGTCATCTTCTGGTGGGCTCACTCAAATTTATGTACGTGGAACATATGATTATAAAAAATGATAAAGTCACCAAACGAGAAAAAATATTAGAAGGAGAAGGCCGTGTGAGAAGTATTGAGCAAGGGCCTGATGGTTATATTTACGTTGGTCTTGAAGGTGTTGGCGTGGTAAAGTTGATTAAAAAATAAACTACCCCGAGAGAGGCAGAGCCATC
>CAYMXD010000276.1:0-4007 GCA_964394095.1 uncultured Mesohalobacter sp.
AGCTTAATCAGCAATTAAATATTACAACAGATGTGAGCCAATTGAGCTCGGGTTTATATTTAATAAAACTACAAACTGAGAGTTCTTCAATCGTTAAACGTATTATCAAGAAATAATATTTTAAAATAATCAATTGACTTAGGGACTTGCTTCATATTAGTATTCACTACCTCTGCAAACTTGGCGTCTCCTCAATAGTCGGGATAAGTATTGCGTTCACTACAGACCTGTTTCTATACAATGCAAGACGCAATAGATGCAAAGATTAATGGTTTTACTTTAGATAAACATATAAAAAATTATTAAACAATAGATTAAAAGTAATGCTTAAGCGCCTAAGTCAAATAATCAATTACTAGACAATTTTGTTTACAAGAGATTTGCTTAGCAGCTCTTAAAACTAAAATCTCAAATTTAATTTTCTTCGTAATCTACCGGGCAATCTTCGTACCAATCCTTAAATTCTTTTTCGGTTTGGTAATTATCTTTAAGTACATGATAAACTGCAAACACAAGAAGTATTTGACCTATAGTAGTTAAGCTAAATATCCAAGCATACTGAAAATCCAGAGCTGCCATAATACTAAGCATAATCAGTAAAATTGTCGTAATAATCAATAAAACAATACCTTTCGATTTCATCTTTTTTATTTAAAGATAAAAAAACACCCTAACCTAAGCCTTGATAGCTAATACTTTATGACAATTTTAACCGCTGCTCATCATAAGTATAAAGCAATAATTAATCGAAAAACATATGTTACAATCAAATTAATTAAAAACCCTAACCGAACCATCACTTTCGTTAACACGATAGCTTAATAGAGGAAATTGCAAACCATCTTCAAGGGGTTGTCCGGTGACCAAGCTGTAAGAATTGGGATTCTGACAAGTAGACGAAGCGGAAAGCCCATCTATTTGAAGCCTAGTACAATCCGAGGGAAATTCGTTTGGGTCTGAAGCATCCCAGGCCACAAAACCACTACCGGTATTTACGACAATAATGCCGTCGTTCCCAATACCCTGACCACCTACGTATATAGCATTACCAGCAAAACTAAGCTGGCTGTATTGAGGGAAATTCAAGTTGAGTTCTATATCAAACTGAATATTGAGTAAGTTGGGATTTTGTTGTCTTACATCATCATCTTCGCAACTGCTTAAACTTATAGCAAGTAGTAATACTATCACTCTCAAATTCATAAATAACAAGGTTTATTTTTTTAATATTCGCAAATTTACTACTTTTGTATGCTACAATCCCGTCAGTGCGGGATTTTTGTTTTTAAAATATACCGAGGACAATTTTTCATCAATTGTAAATAAATAAAAATCGCTTGGGGTATTTCAGCTGATAACAATTTTAAATATAACGATCATGAGTAAGGTTTCGTATTACACAGAAGAAGGATTACAAAAATTAAGAAAAGAATTAGACCAATTAAGAGATATTGAACGCCCTAAAGCTTCGCAGGCCATTGCCGATGCCAGAGATAAAGGCGATTTAAGCGAAAATGCAGAGTACGACGCCGCAAAAGAAGCCCAGGGCATGCTAGAGATGCGTATTGCAAAATTAGAAGAGGTTGTAGCCAACGCCAGAGTTATCGATGAATCCCAATTAGATACATCAAAAGTATTAATACACAGCAATGTCAAAATAAAAAATACAACCAACAACCAAAGTTTAACTTACAAGTTGGTCGCTCAAAGTGAGGCAAACCTGGCAGCGGGAAAAATTTCAGTAGACTCTCCAATTGGCAAAGGTCTTCTCGGTAAAAAAGCCGGAGATACCGCAAAGATAAATGTCCCCAATGGTGAAATTGAATTTGAAATCCTTGAAGTCAGTCGTGATTAATCTAACTTGAAGCAGAAACCTGCTTTCCGTTTCAATCTGTTGGTGACTTTGCACAATAACTAGAATTTAGCAGGTTTCTTCGGTCACACTTAAACTGTTGTATTGTAGCAAAGACCACTGCACAGGATTTATATCCCCGACTTATTCAGGGGTCAGGGCTAGGATTCTAAATTTTTCTAAGATTTCATTTGAATTTAAAAAATTTAAAAAAACCGTAACAAATCAGTCTACTTTAAGCATTGATAATCAAATCCTTATTTCACGCAAAGGCCACAAAGAAAAAACGCAAAGAATCGCAAAGTTATGATTAATAATTATTTACGAATTTGCGATTTTTGCGAAAGACTTAGCGGTTTTTGCGAGAAAAACTGTATTAGATACTAATGATGAGATATTTGAAACTTTTAATTTAACGATATTTTAATACTGATTAGTTACAAAAAACCTAAAAAATGAGGTGTACATTTCAAGACCCAAAAGTTAGTAGAACCTTTCGGTTCGTCTTTAATCTCCATATCAAGACCCAAAAGCTTAGCAAAACCTTTCGAGTCGCTTCTAGCCCGAAAGTTTCCAATAACCTCCAGGTCGTGATAATTAGATTGACACCTTTACACATTTAATAATTAAAATCTAATACAAACAGGCAACTAAAATTTTCGTTTTACTTTAGCAGAATGTCTTTAGATTTTACCCCATTTCAGAATTGGTTCACATCCAAAGACTGGGAAGTTTTTGAATTTCAAAAGCAGACCTGGGAAGCTTTTTCTGAAGGTAAAAGCGGACTGCTTAACGCCCCGACAGGCAGCGGAAAAACCTATGCCCTCTGGGTGCCGATTCTCGCAGAAATCATGCAGCAAAACCCAAAAGCCAAAGGCCTTAAAGCGGTTTGGATTACGCCTTTACGCGCTTTAGCCATAGACATCAAAGCCTCTGCCGAAAGGCTCATTGCAGATTTAGATTTAAACATTACGGTTGGTATTCGCAATGGCGATACTTCACAAAAAGAGCGTCAGCGTCAGAAACGCAAGATGCCTGATTTGCTGATTACCACCCCTGAAAGTATGCACCTGCTTTTAGCTACTAAAAACTATCCTAAATTATTTCAACATTGCAAGGCTTTTGTAGCAGACGAATGGCATGAACTATTAGGAACAAAGCGCGGCGTTTTGGTCGAATTGGCATTGTCGCGATTAAAGAGTATTTCAGCCCCAAAAGTATGGGGAATTTCTGCAACAATAGGAAATTTAGACCAGGCCCTTCAGGTATTGCTTGGCGAAGATTTTTATGCTTTTGAAACCGAAATGATTATTGCCGATATTCAAAAAGACATTGAAGTCAAAAGTATTTTACATCAAAGTATGGACAAATTTCCCTGGCGAGGTCACTTAGGTTTACAATTGCTCGATGAGATTGTCCCAATTATCAAAAATTCTAAAAGCACACTGATATTCACCAACACCCGCTCACAGTGTGAAATTTGGTTTCAGAAGTTATTGGAGAAACATCCCGAATTTGCCGGCGATTTAGCCATGCATCATGGCAGTATAGACAAGTCAACACGGCTTTGGGTAGAAAACGCTTTACGAGAACATCAGGTTAAAGCGGTGGTCTGTACCTCCAGTTTAGATTTAGGTGTTGATTTTGCTCCTGTGGAAACCATCATTCAAATTGGCGGCCCCAAAGGCGTAGCAAGATTTATGCAGCGTGCAGGCAGAAGCGGTCACCGTCCCGGCGAAAAAAGCCTGATTTATTTTTTGCCTACCCACGCCATCGAACTCATTGAAGCTTTGGCACTTCAAAAAGCGGTAAAAACCAAAACCGTGGAAGAGCGTTTACCACACCTCAATAGTTTTGATGTTTTAGTCCAGTATCTAACCACTCTCGCCATTTCCGAAGGCTTTAAACCTCAACAGATTTTCAATGAAGTAAAATCTAGCTTTTGCTTTCAGGATTTAGACGAAGATGCTTGGTTGTGGGCCTTGAGTTTTATCACCACCGGCGGACAATCTTTAGAAAATTATCAGGATTTTCATAAAGTTGTGATCGACGAACAGGGCTTGTATCGTGTAAAAAATAGAGGCGTAGCTATGCGACATCGTCTGCAGATTGGCAGTATTGTAAGCGATGCCATGCTAAAGGTGAAATACATGTC
>CAYMXD010000277.1:0-3996 GCA_964394095.1 uncultured Mesohalobacter sp.
GGACGCCAGGTTTTCATCCTGGTAACAGGGGTTCGATTCCCCTACGGACTACAAACAAATTTGAAATAACAATTAACTCGTTCGTCTAGTGCTTAGTCCAATAGCAAAGTTAGCCAGGTTTTCGAAACCAAACTCGAGGAATTGATGTTTTGATATTGAAATACTGATAACAAATGGTCCGTTCGTCTAGTGGTTAGGACGCCAGGTTTTCATCCTGGTAACAGGGGTTCGATTCCCCTACGGACTACAACAAATAATGTAAGACTAAAACAAATAATATTATGGCAAATCATAAATCTGCTTTAAAAAGAATTAGAAACAGTGAAACTAAACGATTGAGAAATCGTTATCAACACAAAACAGCTCGTAATGCTGTCAGAAAATTAGAAGCTACTGAAAACAAATCTGAGGCTGAAAAAATGTTTACAGATGTTATCTCTAAAGTTGATAAACTCGCAAAGAAAAATATTATTCACAACAACAAGGCTAATCGTATCAAATCAAGATTAGCGAAGCACGTTGCTTCACTTTAATATTTTATAGTCTTACAACCTATTAAAAAGCCGCTTCCAGCGGCTTTTTTTGTTTTTGAATATATTTGTTCTATTTATCACTTAACTTGGTCAAGCAAAAAATTTGAGGAGGGATTTAAATCTATATGGAATTTATTCAAGGGTAATCCTTGCACTTCGACTGCAACGTGACACCGATGTTAAGTAGTAGTGCTTTGAGAAATAATTTAAAGCATCTAAAGATGACATCCCACATGTTTTTACTTGACATGTAAATGCTTAAAACCATTTTAGAATTTGATAATACAAATTGATTTGTTAACCTAGGCATTTAACTAATACACTTATATGCTGATATACGATCACATAAAAATATAATTCTTCTTTGTGATCCCCTGCCTTTGCCGACCTACTTTGTAGCTCCCTGCCAGCCGCCTGCCTAAAGGTCGGCAGACAGGATAGGCTGGTCTGCTGTAAAGCTAATCCATGCTCAAAAAACATAAGTTAACACGTTGATGATGTGCTTTTTATTTGATAGCAGTTCTATTTCAAAAATATCTTTTTGTAGTGAGTAAGTGCCTAAGTCAATTTATTTGCTGGACGTATTTACTACTCAGAACATCAATGAATATAATGTCGTTTCTATTTTCCTTAAAAAATCTTTATAAGCATGATAAAAATCATATATACTTTTTAAGTATCTCCTTAAATTTACCCTCCAATTCAACAACATAGCTTAAATGGTTTTAGCTGTATTTATAATAATATCGACCTTTCTTCAACTTGATAGTTTATACATGTTTAAAACCAAATCAAAACCTTATAAAACAAAGGATTTAATTATTGATTATTATTATCTTGATAAGTCTATTCGCTCTCTCCGAAGGGGCTATCATAAAAGTATAAATAATAAATTATTTCATCATAGAATCATTAAAATAAGTAAAAATGAGCACAAGAGATTTAACTAAGTACGGCATCAAAAATGCAGACGTTCACTGGAATTTATCCCCCGAAGAACTTCAAAAAATCACCCTTAAAAAGGGCATGGGTAAAGAAACTGCAAATGGCACATTAGCCATCAATACAGGAAAATTTACAGGTAGGTCACCAAAAGACAGGTTTCTGGTTAAAGATGATTACACCAGAGATCGCGTATGGTGGGGCAAAACCAATAAAGGGATATCACCAGAAAATTTCGACTATCTACAAGGAGAAGTTGAAAACTATTTGAGTGGTAAAGAAATATACGCCAGAGATGGCTATGTCTGTGCGGATCCTAAATACAAAATGAACGTTAGAACAGTAACTGAATACCCCTGGTCTAATATGTTTGTCTTTAATATGTTTTTACGCCCAACAGAAGAAGAACTAAAAACATTTGAAGAAGAATGGTTAGTCCTTTGCGCTCCGGGTTATGAATGCCCTGAACCCGAAAAACACGGATTAAGGCAAGGCAATTTTTCAATTTTAAATTTCACTAAAAAAATTGCTCTAGTCGGTGGTTCAGCTTATACTGGAGAAATCAAAAAAGGGATTTTTTCAGCCTTAAATATGATTTTACCGGTAGATAAAGACGTTCTGCCCATGCACTGTTCTGCAAATGTTGGCGAAGACGGCGACACCGCTATTTTCTTTGGTTTATCCGGAACCGGCAAAACCACGCTATCTGCAGACCCCAGCCGTAAACTCATAGGCGATGACGAACACGGCTGGACTAAGGAAAATCGCATTTTCAATTTCGAGGGTGGATGCTATGCCAAAACCATAGACCTTACAGAAGAAAAAGAACCGGACATCTATAGAGCAATTAAACCGGGGGCTATCTTAGAAAATGTGGTTTTTGATGAAAATAAAGAGGTGGATTTTATGGACAGCTCTATTACACAAAATACACGTGTAAGCTACCCTATCTATCATATAGACAATATCCAGCAGCCCTCCTACGCCGACAACCCCAAGAACATTTTCTTTTTAACTTGTGATGCTTTTGGTGTTTTACCTCCGGTATCTAAATTGACACCCGGACAGGCGGCTTATCATTTCATTTCCGGCTATACCGCTAAAGTTGCAGGAACAGAAGCAGGCATTACAGAACCGGTGCCGTCTTTTTCAGCTTGCTTTGGAGAACCTTTTATGCCGCTTCACCCAACCGCTTATGCTGAAAAGCTAAGTGATAAAATGCAGGAAGCCGGTGTAAATGTTTGGTTGGTTAATACAGGTTGGAGTGGTGGCTCTTACGGCGTTGGATCGCGCATAAAATTAAAATATACCAGAGCTATGATTTCAGCGATTTTAGAAGGTAAACTAGACGATGTAGAATATACACAACATCCTATTTTTGGCTTATTTATGCCAAAAGAATGTCCAAATGTACCCGATGAAATGCTTGATCCTATAAACACCTGGTTACAAAAAGGGGCCTACATTAGTAAAGCGATTCAATTAGCCCATTCTTTTCACTTAAACTTTGAGAAATTTATGAGTGAAGCCTCAGAGCATATCCTGGAAGGTGGACCACTAATTGACGAGCACCACACTTTAAACGAGAATATTTAATGGTTTTAAGTATTGATATTCAAATGAAAAGAGCTCCATACCCGGGGCTCTTTTTTCTTAAAACATGTGATAATCTTCACAATTTTTTTCATCAATTTGATTAATTACACCTATAGGGACTTTTAGTGATTTTAAAATACTTTTTCAATACTTCCTATCCCACCATACATAGCAACCAAAAGCAATTAAACTAAGTAAAGAACCCCAAAAAAATCCTGTCTTTAATTGTTCTGAGCTTTCACCTAATACAGCGATAACAACTGTTAGTGGTAAAATACCTGCCAGTGTAGCACCTATAAAACGCCAATACCCCATTTTTAATAGCCCGGCTACAAAACTTATCGCATCGTTTGAAAGAAAAGGATTTAGCCGAGTAACGATAATTGCCCAGAATCCGTAATTTTCTATAAACTCTTCAATCTTTTTTTCTGTCTTCTGCCCTATCAGTTTCATTACTAAAGTTTCACCAAAGTAACGTCCAACAAAGTACCCCACCGATGAAGCTACAAATATAGCTACTAGTATAATAATACTACCCCATATGGCACCGTAAGCTAACACAGAAACAACCATGAGAACTATACTTGGAATTACCAGTAAAAACATTTGCACCACCATGGCTAAAATAATTATAAATGGACCATACCATCCAAATTGACCTACCCAATTCCTAATAAGTTGCTCGTCATTACTGGTCAATACTTGCCAAGCTTCATCTGTGAATTGCTGCACACTTGGCACAAAAAAATAACTGACAACAACCCCAGCCACCACCACCAAGGAAAGAATAAGTGGTAGATGTCTTTTAGTGTTATTTTTAGGGATTGATTTTTCCATAAATTAAATTTTAATCTCTAGACAATTAAGCCAATTCAATATACACAAAATGTCAATAAAAGAAAAAAATCAAATTCTTTATAGAATT
>CAYMXD010000278.1:0-3957 GCA_964394095.1 uncultured Mesohalobacter sp.
AGGACCTTTTGGGTTTAATCTTGTACCAAAATTTAGATCATCCAAAAAACTTTGAAGACCTAAAAGGTTTAAATACTGTACTCTTGAGAAACCTTTCGGGTCAGGGTAGTAGCGAAAGACCCAAAAGGTTTAAAAACTGTACGCTTGAGAAAACTTTCGGGTCAGGGAAGCAGCGAAAGACCCAAAAGGTTTATATGTACCACTCTTGAAAAACCTTTCGGGTCAGGGAAGCACAAAAACCCGAAAAGGTTCTGAAAACTATTCGGGTCAGATAGAGCCTATTAGATTTACAATATTTTAAACTTCAACTCGCTGTATTCCTCATTAAAGTTTGTTATTTTTGAAGGTGTATTACATAAATATATAAAAATTTTGAAAGCACTATTTTTAACCAGAGAATTTCCGCCTTATGTCTATGGAGGCGCAGGTGTACATGTAGAATACCTCGCTGAAGAATTATCAAAACTCATGCCGATTGAAGTTCGCTCATTTGGCGATCAGGATGTTAAGGAGGATAATCTCAGTATAAAAGGATTCCCTTTTGAAGACGGTGTTTTCAAAGATGCCGATGATAAATTGAAAGGTGTTTTTAAAACGCTGAGTACGGGTTTACAGATGAACGCCGATCCTATTGATGCAGATATTGTGCACTGTCATACCTGGTATTCGCATTTTGCGGGGATTATGGCAAAATTGTGTTATGGCATTCCCTTAGTGGTGACTACACACTCACTGGAACCACTACGCCCTTGGAAACGCGAACAACTCGGACGTGGTTATGATGCCTCGTCTTGGGTAGAAAAAACAGCTATTGAAATGGCCGATGCCGTCATAGCTGTTTCGAAGGAAACCAAAGAAGACGTTTTAAAATACTTTGATGTGAATGACAGCAAAATAGAAGTCGTCTATAACGGCATCAATTTAGAGCAGTATAAAAAAGTAGAAAGTACTTCTGTATTGGATAGCTATGGCATCGACAAAACAAAACCTTTTGTTCTGTTTGTCGGTCGAATAACGCGTCAAAAGGGCATTATTCATTTAGTGAATGCCATTAAGCATATTGACAAAGACACACAAATCGTCCTTTGCGCCGGTGCACCGGATACCAAGGAGATTGCTAAAGAAATGAAAGAGGCCGTGGCAGAAGCCAAAAAAGACAGAAATAATATCTTTTGGATAGACAAAATGCTGGATAAAGCCGATGTCATTCAATTGTATTCTCATGCGGATGTATTTTGCTGTCCATCCATCTACGAGCCTTTTGGCATCATAAATGTAGAAGCCATGGCTTGCGAAACCGCAGTAGTCGCCAGTGCAGTTGGCGGCATCAAAGAAGTGGTTGTGCCCAATGAAACCGGAATTTTAGTCCAGGTAGAACAACAAACAGAAGCCCCTTTTGAGCCAATTGACCCCGATAAATTTTCAAAAGATTTAGCCGAGGGTATTAATACCATTATTAACGACAAAGGCCTTCAAGATAAAATGGCCAAAAACGGCCGAATGCGTGTTGAAGAGCATTTTGACTGGAAAGCTATTGCCCAACAAACGAAAACGATATACGAATCTTTAATTACAAAAACATGATCAACAAAAAAGTTATAAGCATTATTCTTGGAGGAGGACAGGGAACTCGTCTTTTTCCGCTTACAGAACAACGATCAAAACCGGCTGTACCTATTGCCGGAAAGTACCGTTTGGTAGATATCCCTATTTCAAATTGTATCAATTCAGACATCAAACGGATGTATGTTTTAACGCAGTTTAATTCAGCCTCATTAAACCAACATATCAAAAATACCTACCATTTTAGTTTCTTTAGCTCAGCATTTGTAGATGTGCTTGCTGCAGAACAAACCAGACGAAGCGGCGATTGGTACCAGGGTACGGCAGATGCGGTAAGACAAAGCATGCATCATCTGCTCAGACACGATTTTGAATACGTCTTAGTGCTGTCCGGCGATCAATTATATCAAATGGATTTTAATGAATTGATTGATGCTCATGAAAAAAGTGGCGCTGAAATCACTGTTGCTACTCAACCGGTAACTGCTAAAGAAGCACCCTCTTTTGGGATATTAAAAACCGATGAAAACAGCTTTATATCAAGCTTTATTGAAAAACCCAACACAGAACTTTTAAAAGATTGGGATTCTCCTGTGTCTGAAGACATGAAAAACGAAGGCAGACATTATTTGGCCTCCATGGGGATTTATGTGTTTAATAAAGATTTATTGATTGAGTTGATGAATGAACCCAATAAAGTTGATTTTGGCAAAGAGATTATTCCGGATGCCATTGAAAAGCACTATACTTTGGGCTATCAATTTGAAGGCTACTGGACAGATATAGGAAATATAGACAGTTTTTTTGAAGCCAATATTGGCTTAACTGACAATATTCCAAAGTTCAATTTGTATGATAATATGCGCCGCATTTATACCAATGCCAGAATTTTACCGACTTCAAAAATTTCCGGAACAATTTGTGATAAAACCGTGATTGCAGAAGGCTGTTTAATTCATGCCGCCAAAATTGAACGCTCGGTAATTGGTATTCGTTCCAGAATAGGTAAAGAATCTACCATTATCAATTGCTACATGATGGGCTCTGATTATTACGAGTCTTTAGAAGATGTAGAAGAACAACACATCGATGTATTGATGGGTGTTGGTGAGCGTTGTTTCCTTAAAAATGTGATTGTAGATAAAAACTGCCGCATTGGCGATGATGTTAAAATCAATGGTGGGACGCATCTTGGAGAAACTGAAACCGAAGACTATGTCATTAAAGACGGTATTGTGGTGATTAAGAAAGGCGCCGTGATTCCTAAGGGGACGGTGATTAATTAGGATTTGATTATCTTTAGTCTTATCAGATAAAAAGCTTAAGGTGATATAAATTTACAGTAAAACTTTAAAGTTTAAATCTTAAAGAAATTCAATCCAAAGCCTCAATAATAATTTCTCCGGTTGTACCATTGGGTTGGGCAATACCAAGCAAGGCTGCTATAGTCGGGGCAATATCTTTGATGTGGTAGCGCTCAAAAGATTGTTTGTTTTTTATGCCTTTGCCGTAAAATAATAAAGGAGCCTGTGTATCGTAACTCAAATAACTTCCGTGAGTTGAGCCCTTTTTGGGGTAAGAAATCACTGCGGGTTCTAGAATATAAAGTACATCTCCACTTCGTTTAGGGTGAAAACCATTTTCCACAGTACTGTCAAAGGTATTGGTAGCATTAGATGATTTCAGCATGTCTCTGGTATAAACCCGGTCTATTTTGTCGTATTGCATCAAGTGATAGTACAGGGCTTCCTGTAAATCATCAGCCTCTACGTCCTGTTTTTTGAGCTCGTCATAATCAAAAAACACTTCATTGCTGGAGAAACCTTCAACTAGCTTAGAGTCTCCAAATTTATCTTCAACAAATTTAAAGATATTTCGTCTTAATTGTTTGGTGTCAAAATATCCGGAGGGGATGTTATGGTCTTGCAGAAAACTCGGCACATGAACAGCACCGTGGTCTGAGGTTAAAAATAGAGTGTAGTTATTTTTGCCTACATTTTTGTTTAAATATGCTATTAAATCGGCAATATTGAGATCTAACCTGATGTATGCATCCTGAATTTCTTTTGAATTCACGCCAAAATTATGACCGATATAATCTGTGCTGGAATAACTAATAGTCAAAAAATCTGTGTCTTTGTCTTGTCCAAGGGTTTCGTTTTCAATCAAAGATTTGGCGAAATCTGTTAGCATGTCGCTGCCAAATGGCGTATCTTTTAGAATGTCATAGTTATCATTACGGTCTTTTAAGCTCAACAAGTCGTATGGAAATGTAGCAGTTTCTTTGCCTTTAAAGCCGTTTTCATAGTTGTTGAGGTCGCTTCCGCTTTCAATATAGGTCTCGATGGGCTTTAGCGTTTCCCAGATTTTAAAATACTGATCGGTGTTTTTATT
>CAYMXD010000279.1:0-3956 GCA_964394095.1 uncultured Mesohalobacter sp.
AAAATTGAACACCTAAGGGTGTTACTTTCAAGAGCTCGAAAACAAGTGAGACTAGAACTTAAAGACATTTACAGTTATGAAAGATAAACCTATTGAACAACTGATTGAAAAATACGAATCTGGTCTTAGCTCTAAAGAAGACGAACTTTACTTGACTGAACATCTTGATGAATCAACTCATGAGCTGAATCCTTGGTTTCAGTTTGTAAAACACCATAAAACCAAAACATCCGAAAATTTTAATGAAGAGTTATGGGAGAGCTTTGAGAACAAAACCCAATCTAAGCGAAAGCTTATTCTTGGTATGCTAACGGCAGCAGCTTCTGTACTTCTATTTTTAGCCTTATTTTTAGGAAATAATAAACAAGAAACTTTAAGTTATGAAGAAAAAGCCGCTTTGCTCAATCAGGCCAAAAATATGCTGACTAAACAAAAGCAGGGTATTGCTCAACAAGATATTATTTACGAAGACCAGAATATTATTATTTACACAACAACAGAATAAACTAAAACCCATGAAAAAAATTATAACGCCTTTTTGTGTATTACTTTTATTAGTGAATGTATGTATTGCACAGGAAAAAAAAGTTAAAACTGAAAAATCACCGATTAATAAAACAATCGAATTTAAGTTAAAAAATGTGAATTATGTCCCGGACAGTATTGAAAAACCAAAAATTTATGTAGACGGAAAACTCTTCAATTTTGACATCAGTTTAATTGATCAAGACCAAATTGAATCGTTATTTGTGGTTAAGGGCGAAAAAGCTAAAACAGAATACAATGCGCCTCAAGGGGTGATTCTTATCAAAACGAAACGGCAAGCCCTACTCGACTCAACAGCAGTTAAAATTGACGACCAAGTAAACAAAATCGGAAAAAATGAAGACCCCTTGTTCATTATTGACGGCAAAGTTGTTGAAGATTCAAAAAAAATACAGGTACTCTCTCCAAATGATATCGAGTCTATTAAAGTTCTTAAGGATAATGAAGCCAAAAAATTCTACAACGCAGAAAATGGGGTCATTATAATTAAGACAAAAAAAGAATAAAGCAGTTTTAAAAACTAAATGCCGGATAAGAACCCAATATTCTGAAATAAATTCAGAATAACATATTGCAATGGTTTTAAGATTGCTTTAGTTTCACCTACTTAATCGACTTATTTCTCAAAGTCTTTAAGAGTTTGGGTGATAATTTCAACACAATCCAACAACTGTTCTTCATTTATAACTAAAGGCGGCGCAAAGCGGATAATATTGCCATGTGTAGGCTTGGCTAAAAGGCCGTTTTCTTTAAGAGCTACACAGATATTCCAGGCGGTTGACGATTCCTCGGAGTCGTTGATGACGATAGCGTTTAGTAAGCCTCTACCCCTAACTAAGTTGACGATGTTAGAATCTTTTATGTATTCATTCAATTTATCTCTGAACAGCTGCCCGAGATGTCTGGCATTCTGTGCCAAGTTTTCATCTTTCACCACTTCAAGTGCAGCCATACCTACTGCTGCAGCCACAGGGTTCCCTCCAAAAGTCGAGCCGTGCTGCCCGGGTTTAATAACGCCCATAACCTCATCATCGGCCAAAACAGCTGAAACAGGATATGCGCCTCCTGAAAGTGCTTTACCTAAAATCAAAATATCAGGTCTGGAATAGGTAGATTGTCTTTCACAGTGGCCCTGGCAGTTACATTTACCACATACAGCAAGTAAAGCACCTGTTCGGGCAATACCAGTCTGAATTTCATCAGCCATAAACAGGACATCGTGTGTATTACAAAGTGCTTTCACCTGCGGTATAAAATCGTCCTCTGGTGTAAAAACTCCGGCTTCACCTTGTATAGGCTCTATAAGCACGCCTGCAATATTATCTTCATTTTCTAAAACCTCCTTCAAGGCTTTGGAGTCATTGTAGTTCACTTTGATAAAACCTGGTGTATAAGGCCCAAAATTCTTTCTTGCCCCTTCATCATTACTAAAAGAAATAATGGTTGTGGTTCGGCCGTGAAAGTTATTTTCAAAAACGACTATCTTTGCTTCATGTTCAGGTATACCTCTCTTCTCGTATGCCCATTTTCTACAAATTTTAATAGCTGTTTCCACAGCTTCAGCCCCGGTGTTCATAGGCAAAAGCTTATCAAAATTGAAGTAATCTGTGGCATATTGTTCAAACACACCTAAAACATTGTTATGAAATGCTCTGGATGTTAGCGTAATACGATTAGCTTGATTGGTCATGGCATTTACAATCTTAGGATGACAATGGCCTTGATTGACTGCCGAATAGGCTGAAAGAAAGTCGTAATACCTCTTCCCTTCTACATCCCAAACATAAACGCCTTTACCCTCTTTTAGTACAGCCGGCAAGGGATGGTAATTATGAGCACCATGCTTATCCTCTATATCAATTGCTTGTTGTGATGAAGTAACGTCCTGAACTGTCATTTTAAGTATTTTAAATTTTTCGCAAAAATACTATAATATTTCTGCTTTGTAGAGACTTAAATTTATAATTCTATAATTTAGCATGACTTTAAACAATTTTAAAACTTGAAAGTTTCAATTTGCTAGTGTGTAAAAACCTGCTCACTTGGGATTTTAAGTTAAGATTTTTTCATTCCAGATTCCAGATTTACATCCCCTATTTTCTGATTTTTTGATATCCACAAAGGTCTAGTTTATAAGTTCAAATAACTCATAAAATTATCAACTTATTAATTTATTCTTTCAATCATAATCAGAAAGTTAACCTGAGTAAAGCGTTTAGATATCTTTATACTCATTATACAAGGATTTTATAATCCCGTCTGACAACCCGATTTTTGGAACATGTACACTTCTGGACTTGCTGTGTTTCATGGCTGTCAGATAAATTTCGGTAGCAGGTACAATAACATCGGCCCTGTCTTGATTCATGCTTAGCTGGGCAATACGCTCTTCATAGGTCAAGGATTGTAACAATTGATAATAGGAACTCAAGTAAAAGAAAGATAAAGGCTTACCGGTTTTTTTTGCACTGGCTTTAAAGATATGATTAATGTTGCCCCCTGAGCCTATCATTTCAATTTTTGAATAGCCTTTGGTATGGGTTTTAATCCATTGTCTAAAGTCTTCCCAGTCTTGTTCAGATACGAGATTATTGAGTATTCTTACCGTTCCTAGGTTGAAAGATTTTGAATTTACAGTGTTTCCGTTAGCGAAAATTGTAATTTCAGTAGAACCCCCACCAACATCGACATAAATATAGGTTTTTTCAGTGTTAATCAATTCATGAAGATCAGTGGCTGCTATAATTGCTGCTTCGTCTGAGCCATCTATTATTTCAATATCTATACCCGTTTCAGATTTTACATCATCGACCAGGGCTTTGGAATTTTGAGCATCACGCATGGCAGATGTTGCACAAGCTCTGTATTTTTCAACTTTATGACAATTCATCAGCAATTGAAAAGCCTTCATGGTCTGGTTCATTCTGGAAATATTAAAATCTGAAATATAGCCGTTTACAAAGACATCCTGACCCAATCTTATCGGTACTCTTACTAGAGATGTCTTTTTAAAACTCACCGGTTTATTCTCTGGCTCTGTAATGGTAGAAATCAATAAGCGTACAGCGTTTGAACCAATGTCTATTGAAGCGTATTTTCTTATCCTAAGCAAATCTAATTTATTTATTGTTCAGTTTGTTTTTATAATATTCATAGGTCTCAAATTGACTTCTATGATTTTCTAAATCGTTTCTTACGTATTCGTTTTTATCATAAGAGGCATGATCTCTAGCTTTTACGTTATCTCTCCAGCATATATCAAACGTATCTATCAATTCTTTCTTAATATCATTATCATAAATCGGGCAAGTAATTTCTACTCTATTATCTAAATTTCTTGTCATTAAATCTGCAGATGAGATGTAAACTTCTTCTTTCTTTTTGGTTTTAAAAATATACAATCTTGGGTG
>CAYMXD010000280.1:0-3954 GCA_964394095.1 uncultured Mesohalobacter sp.
TACCATACAATACCCAATATTGGGTATATTTAACTGATAAATATTAATACAATAAAAAATTTAAGTACCATCAAATTTCACAAATGCTTTAGATTTAAATATTTAATCTTTAAAAAAGAAATGTTACTAATAACCTAAGTTCGATTAAAAAAATAGGATATAGTATTGAATAATAAAACTATTTTTAATGCCCAATGGGTGGTTCAGAACGTGGTATGGGGTGGTTGTGAGGTATGCATAGGGGTCTTGGGTGTTGTAATGGATATTTTTTTAATACAGTTGGCTGTATTTAAATAGAAAAAGACTTTAAGCTTTTAAAAAGACTTCATACTTATCTAAGTCCGAAGCAGCTATTTTTATCACTACTTAATTAATCCCTGAGTACATATATAACCTCAGAATTTTCAACCCTTTTTTAGAAGATCAAAGGATCTTTTAGTCAAGTTTCTTATGGCCATTGTTGTGTGATGCCATCATTCATCAAGCAGTGTACTAACTTCACCTTTTAGTTTGGGTAAATGATTGATTACTATACTCCAAATCAAATCATCTGAAATTTTATCATATCCATGAATTATTCTGTTACGCGTTCCTATAATTTTCTGCGCGTTCTTGAGCTTAAAATTTTTGTCCTTTTTGAGTATCCGGTTAGCCGCTTCACCAATTATTTCTAAGTTACGCTCTATCGCTCTTTTTGTTTTTATATCTGAAGTGTACTCTTCAAAAATCTTTGGTTTGTTAGCATAATAGCTTTCAATCTCTTGAATAGATTGTAACATGTCATAAAGCCAAGTTTTAATATAATTATCCATAAATCATTTTTTTAGATGAATCTATGTTTTTCCTTAGATACGGGTTTTTAACAGCCTCATCTTCAAGCAAATCTATCGGCCTTTTGAGTAATTTCTCTAAAGATGTTTTAAAGTCAAAATAATTATCTGCATAGTCGTAAAGTTCAACGCCTGAAAAATCAACCAATAGGTCAATATCACTTGTTTTTTTAAAATTATCTGTTAGTATTGAGCCAAACACAAAGAGTCTAGCTACCTTATGTTTATCACATAAGTCTTTTATTTTATCTCTATTTTTGTCAATTATTTTCATATTTCAAAAATACAATACTTTTTTAATTTATTAAGGTTGGTTAATACCTCATGGCTATTTCAGGGTTGTGAATAATTTTCATTATTCGTTCACAGCAAACTAAGTCTTTTATTAGCCAGGACACAGCGGCTTTAAAACAACATTCGGCAAAAACTATAAGCATTCTTCAATGTAACTCATACATAAAAAAGGCGGTAGCTTTACAACTACCACCTTTTAATTTCTATACTTCGAGTTAGCTCAGTGCAAGGCTTTATATACCCCTTTGGATCTGTCTGCCGACATTGGTAGAAGTATGAGGGCTTCTAATCCCTGAGGCAACGACAGGAAAAACCAAAAGTCTTATCGTCGTAGCTCATGTAGACATTGTAGACACTACCGCTTCCGTCCATTCTGAGGTACCAGGCACTCCAGGCACTGGCAGCAGAGTTGTTCTCTGAGGAACTCCACCAGTTAGTACGGCTACCAACAAGGTAGTAATTACTAGGGGGGGTACGGTAACCACCCGGAAGACCTGAAAATCCACTACTATTGGTAGCTCCTGTATTGGAAGCGCTCCAACCTGTAGTGCTTTCCATTTTACTACCGGCTACATCTTCACCTCCCAAAAAATCGGTGAGTTGTGTCCATTCAGGGTCACTCGGCAAATGCCAACCCTGAGGGCATAAACCTTGCACGCCGCTTGGATTGGCAATACTACTGGCAGCACCATCCATTAAAGTGTTCCAATCGTATAAACGGCCATAGGTATCACAATTTGCAGGATCATCATCATAGCACCAACTGCCTGAGGTTGTAGAAACATTTAAGTTTTTTGCCATCCATGTTTGAGTACCAATAGTCACAACGGGATAATTGTTACCGTTGGCATCTTCACAGGCTACAAATTCAAAACTTACTGATTGGGTTTGTGTAGGGACAATACTAAAATATGTGATATTATCTCCTGCAAAACCTTGTAGCAACAATTGATCTCCATCATTGTATTGCATTTGAACAATATTACTTGAACTTTTGAATTGGAAATCTGCAATATTCTGTGATTGTTTTCTGCTTTCTGTTTTAATTTCAGGTGACTTTTGCCCTGAACCTTGTGAAATGAATTTCAATGATTTTTGCCATGAGTTTGTAGAAATATTTGCAATGTACATGCCTGATGGGTAATTTGAAATTTCGTAGGTATTCTTTCCCGGGTAAACTTTATCAGTGTGTGTAGAAATAAGTTTACCGCTTAGATCAAATATATTTATTTCAACATCATCTGCTTGATTGCTGTAAAGAGCTAATCTACCGGTTTCTCTGATTGGGTTTGGGTAAATTTTCACATCTACCTCATTCTCATTTAAGTCATCGATGCTAAGTGTACCGACAAGGTTTAAAATATCGGAACCATCCAAGGTCAATGTGGTTTCTTGGGTAAGATTTTCGACTTTAATGCTATCTATAACCGTGCTATCTCCAAAACCCGTAAAATTTATATCATAATCCTGTGCATTTAAGGCTACTGATGTGGATAACAGAAAGGTTAAAATTACTTTTTGGTTGATGATGTTTTGTGTCTTGATGATGTTTAAATGAGTTTTCATAACATATATTCAATAGTTACGAATATATAACTTTTTATACTTTCAGAGAAATCTCAATCAAGGTATTTTTTATTGCCAAAGATAAGTTATCTTAAAAATCTTTTAAAACCATCAAATTTCACAAATGCTTTAGACTTGAATATTAAATTTTCAAAAAAGAAATGTTATTTTTGACAAAAATGTAAATATGCTTAAAATAGGTATAGTGGGCGCCGGACATTTGGGGAGAATTCACCTCAGGCTGGCGGAAGCTTCAGAGGCTTACGAACTGGTGGGGTTTTATGATACAAATGAATTTGATGCTAAAACGATTAGCAAGAATAACGGTTATAAATTCTACGAAGACTATCAAAAATTGATAGACGACGTAGATGTGATTGATATCGTCACGCCTACGCTTTCACACTACGATATGGCTAAGCAGGCTATTGAAGCCGGTAAACATACCTTTATTGAAAAACCCATAACGAACACAGTTGAAGAAGCCGAAGCACTGGTCAAGCTTCTTGAGAAACACCAGGTCAAAGGTCAGGTGGGTCATGTGGAGCGCTTTAATCCGGCATTTATTGCCAGTGCACCGAAAATCAATAAGCCTATGTTTATTGAGGCGCACCGTTTGGCGGAGTTCAATCCGCGTGGCACGGATGTACCTGTAGTTTTAGATTTGATGATTCACGATATAGACGCTATTTTAAGTGTGGTGAAATCTGATGTCAAATCCATCAATGCCAGTGGCGTGTCTGTGATTAGTGAAACGCCGGACATTGCCAACGCCAGAATTCAGTTTGAAAACGGCTGTGTGGCTAACCTCACCGCAAGTCGGATTTCTTTGAAAAACATGCGAAAAGCCCGATTTTTTCAACGAGATGCCTACATTTCAGTAGATTTCTTAGAGAAAAAATCTGAAGTGGTGAAAATGAAAAACGCACCCGAAAAGCCCGGCGATTTCGATATGATTCTTCAAAATGCAGAAGGGGTTAAAAAACAAATCTATTTTGACAATCCTAAAGTAGAAGAAAATAATGCCATTTTGGAAGAATTGGAAAGTTTTGCAAGGTCTATCGAAAATGATACCGAAACCGCAGTAACTTACGAACAAGCCACGAACGCTTTAAGAGTCGCGAAATCAATTATTGATAATTTTTAAAAAACACATACAATGAAAAATATAGCAGTTATCGGTGCAGGAACCATGGGAAACGGCATCGCGCACACTTTTGCACAATTTGGATATAAAGTGAGTTTGATCGACATCTCTCAGGAA
>CAYMXD010000281.1:0-3951 GCA_964394095.1 uncultured Mesohalobacter sp.
CCACAGGAATATGATTAAGGTATTTTACAATATGCCATCCAAATTGGGTTTTAAAAGGTTTTGATATAGAATCATTTTCGTTAAGTGAAAAGGCAACTTCTGTAAATTTTTGAGAGTTTAGATCTCCTAAGCCAAACGGAGAGAGCTCTCCACCATTTGAGGCCGTAGGTTTATGATCTGAAAACTGTTTTGCTAAATCCTTAAAATCTTCACCATTTTTAATTTTTTGATAAATTTGATTGATTTCCTGCTCTGCATTATATGTAGAATCTTTTGATCTCAGGTTTTTCATAACATGAGCAACTACAATTTTCCCTTTTGATGGTCTTTCATCATTTTTTTTGATGATATGGTAACCAAATTGAGTTCTTACAGGTTGCGAAACTTCACCAACTTCTAGGTTGTAAGCAGCTGTTTCAAACGGATAAACCATTTTATAGGCTTTAAACCAACCTAAATTTCCTTTGTTTAATCTTACTGAAGGATCCTGAGAGTATTTTAAGGCCAGTTCTTCAAAATGCTCACCTGCATCAATTTTTTTTAATAAATCTATAGCTGTATTATAGGTTTCTAGCGTATCTCCGGGTTTTGCGTCTTCATCAAATTTTAGTAATATATGGCTTGCGTTTACTTCATTCGTCATTCTATAATAAATATCCTTTACCATTTCTTCGGTCACTTTACCGTTCGAAATATACTTGTCGCCGAGTTGTTTGCGATACCTCTGAAATTCATCAACTAATTTGGGTAGGGTGTCTAATCCTTTATCTTTTGCGGCCTTTACCTTTAGTTTAAACTTTAAATATAATTCCGCATAGTCTTTTAAGCTTATGCTATCTCCCTTAACATTCGAATCCTTGTTTTTTTGATATTGCTTTAAAAACTCAGATTTATAAACCACGTCATCATTTATGCTAAAAATTATACTATCATTATTGACATCTTGCCCATAGATAGTTGCCACACTAATCATTAAAAATATATAAATGAATACTTTAAACTTAAAATTTAACCAATTTGTGCATTTCATATGTTGATAATTATAATCGACAAATTTAGTAAAATCTAAACTCTAAGGACTTAATTTTTTCTAAACTGTTTGATTTCATTTTTAGCTTAGTTTTAGTTATTTTAAAAAGAAAAACATAATGCTGTAATTAGGATATTATAGGACCTTTTTAAAAATTTTAAATAAAAAGTTGAAATCTTATAAGATTTGTATAAAAAAACCTTGTTTTAAATTGTATTACGAATTATTAAAGTTTATTTTGATGCATGAAGTATACCACTGAAATAACTGTAAATAAGCCAATTAAAGAGGTTATGGATTTATTTAAGAATCCCGAACACCTTAAATGTTGGCAACGTGGCCTTATAAGCACAAAGCTACTGAAAGGAAACAGTGGCGAAGAAGGTGCTAAACGACAATTAAAAATCAATCTTGAAGGAAGAGACATCACAATGATAGAAAGCATTACCAAATGTGATTTGCCACATCACTGGCATGCTAAATATACTTCACCGGGTTTAGTGAGTTACCAATACAATTATTTTGAAGCCCTAAATGAGAGCGAAACCTATTGGAAAACTGCCAGTGAATTTAAATTTAGTGGGTTTATGAGAGTAGTAGGGAAGGTGCTTCCGGGATTATTTAAAAAACGTTCAGAAACCGTGATGAAAGATTTTAAAAAGTTTGCAGAAGAAGGAATTTCTGTGGCTAATAAATAGGACACAAAAAATTAGCATCGGGCACTTGCGGTATATATTTAGATAAATCATTTTGATAGCCATCATAATAATTATCAAAAAATCTTTTCCCTAAATAGTCCAGATTAATGATAACTCTTCCGGGATTAAAAGTGTTAGAATTATCAGTCACAAAGCTGTAATTCTCCAAAGCGCTAAAAAGTTTTTGGGTATTGGGGATTTCATTAAAAGTATTTTCTTGAGTTTTTAGGTCTAAAATAATACGCGTTTGGTACATGTTGAACAAAGCCTGATTTATCACTCTATTGTCAGAGTTTAGCTTCAGCCGAAAAGCATCTGCTTCAAACTGAAATTGATTTTGAGCAATAGCAGCAGCAGAAAACACAAAAAACAGTATAAAAATTACTTTATTCATTGAGCTTTAATTTTGATTATTAAATATAATGGATAATAATCTAAATTAAGATCAGATTGATGTTATATTGTGAATTGTTTGACCTAAATATCAGAATATTTTTTACAAGCTTCAATAAAAGATACAAACAACGGGTGTGGACTCGCAACTGTACTTTTGTATTCGGGATGATACTGCACCCCAATAAACCAAGGGTGATTGTCTAACTCTATAACTTCAACTAGGTTGGTTTCCGGGTTAATCCCCACACATTTTAAGCCATGTTTTTCTAGTTGATCTCTATATTTATCATTAAATTCGTAACGATGTCTGTGGCGTTCTGAAATATGTGTCTTACCATATATTTTATGGCTCAAGCTGCCTTCTTTTAGTTTACAATCCCATGCCCCAAGGCGCATAGTACCGCCTTTGTTTACAATATCGACTTGGTCTTGCATAAGGTCGATAACCGGATTTGGTGTTTTTTCATCCATTTCTGTAGAGTTGGCGTCTTTTATACCAAGTATATTTCTTGCAAATTCTATTACTGCCATCTGCATACCTAAGCAAATCCCAAAAAATGGAATTTTGTTTTCTCTGGCATATTTTACAGCAGCGATTTTGCCTTCTATACCACGTTCACCGAATCCGGGAGCTACAAGAATACCCTCTAGTTTTTTTCCTTGTGTATCTTTTTCAATAAATTCTGAATGAATACTAATGACATTTACACTAACATCATTTAAGGTGCCGGCATGAATAAAAGATTCTAAAATAGATTTATAGGAGTCTTGCAATTCTACGTATTTTCCCACCAAACCAATATTAATAACGCGTTTGGCATTTTTATAGCGTTGCACAAAAGCATTCCACTGTCTCAAGTCTGGATTTGTAGAATTATCTAGTTTAAGTTTTTCAAGGGTTATTTCATCCAGTCCTTCTTCCTGCATCAGTAGAGGCACATCGTAGATGGTCTCTGCGTCTATAGATTGAATTACGGCCTTGGCTTTGACATTGCAAAATAAAGCCAGTTTTCGTTTGATGTCATTATTTATTTGGTGCTCGGTTCTACATACCAATATATCAGCAGAAACACCACTTTCCATTAGGGTTTTGACGGAGTGTTGAGTGGGTTTTGTTTTGAGTTCTCCGGCAGCAGACAAATAGGGGATAAGCGTTAAATGTATAACTAAAGAGTTGTAATCTCCAAGTTCCCATTGGAGTTGTCTTACGGCTTCTACATAAGGTAATGACTCAATATCGCCCACCGTTCCACCAATTTCTGTGATAACAATGTCGTATTCGCCGGTATTACCTAAAATTTGAATACGATCTTTAATTTCGTTGGTAATATGGGGGACGACTTGAACGGTTTTCCCTAAAAAATCTCCTCTTCGTTCTTTATCGATAACACTTTGGTAAATCCTACCGGTAGTTACATTGTTGGCTTGTGACGTATTGACATTTAAAAACCTCTCGTAATGGCCTAAGTCTAAATCTGTTTCTGCTCCATCTTCGGTGACATAACACTCGCCGTGTTCATAAGGATTTAAAGTCCCCGGATCTACATTGATGTAGGGGTCAAGTTTTTGAATGGTGGTTCTAAACCCTCGGGCTTGGAGGAGTTTTGCTAAAGATGCTGCGATGATGCCTTTCCCGAGAGACGAAGAAACACCGCCTGTTACAAAGATATATTTTGTTACGGCCATGATTGTTGGTTTGTTGTCTTACGGGATGCAAAACTAAGGATTAATATTAAGATATAATAGTAAAACTTGTTTTATACTGATATTTTATCTAGTCCTATTCCATTGAATTTTGATGGTGCTGATTTGATCTGTTTTCCGATA
>CAYMXD010000282.1:0-3937 GCA_964394095.1 uncultured Mesohalobacter sp.
TTTGAAGATGAAAGTTCGTGGGATCCAAGGGGGTTTGCAAGTAAAGTAATAGTACCATGGGTATCAAAAAATCAAAATGTTCTGGGTACTAGTTCTGATCCTTATGTCAGCAAACCCTTGCGAAGAAAAAAATTAGAACCCGATCCGGGAAATGTAAAACAAAAAGAAGAATGGAAATTATTATATAAAATTCTTAAAGATGTCGAAGATAGGAACTCCAAAGAGTATACCCGAAAAAGATTATTGCAAACACTAAGGAGTATTTATCGAAAATATGCTGAATTAACTTTTGAATATTTTATCCCGCAAAGAATTAGCCTTGAACAAACAAAACAACTTATAAATAATTTTCTGTCAGAATCAAGTGGTGGAGATCGGGGATTAGCTGTGGCTGCTGCATTGTTTACAACATTTGGAAAATATTTTAAGCTTTTCAAGGAAGTTAGACGTGAAGCCATAAATGCTTCAGATACAGCAAATGCGACATCACGAGAGTTTTCCATTTCAAATTCCCAAGTAAATGTATTACCATCCGGTCTGGTGTTATTGTAGTCTCCGACTTCATCCGGATGAATGATAAAAACGGTTTCATCGCTTTCTCTGGCTTTGTCTATTCTCCTCTGTTGCGTTTTAGTCAGGACATCTTTTGGGTTTTGCAATTCACCTGAACCTAAAACAATGAACTCTCGCGGCACTTCAACCGAATATTCAAAATTGCCGTATTCTAAATAAAATTCTCCCGCACCCAGGTATGGCATAACATTCCAGCCGTTAATATCGTCAAAAGTCACCATTTTCGGATACCATTGCGCTAGGGCATAAATCACCCCGTCCTCAACTTCAAGTCTACCCATTCTGTCCATGCCTTTAACCGGAATTTTGAATTCAAAATTCATGCTGATGTTTGCTTTTCCACCCTTGGCTTTAAGTGGTTTGCTGAAAAAGACTTGCATTCTTGTGTCGTTAACAATATATTTATTACTGACAGAATTTCCTATTTTAGCTTCGACATTATTTAGTGAATAACCGCCATCTACATCACCGCTATATCTGTTTCCACTTAAAGGCGTAGTTAATGTCCCTCTGGAATCTGGTGTAAATCTGTTTTGTTCTAAGAAAAGCCAGGCATAATCTAAATCAAAAGGGCTATTGTTAATATATTCTATATCTACTTTTCCTGAAATGATGTGCGTATTTGGGTTTAGTCTAACATTAATGTCGTAATTAGCTTGATTTTGCCAGTATTCAGGCCCCGGAACTCCTGAAGCAGAACGGTAAGCATTTCCTGTCCTGTCCATAAATTCATCAAATAAATTTTGATTATTAGGCTTAACGTCCTGAGCCTTTAAAGATCCTGTAATCACTAAAAGGATTACACCAAGACATAAAAAATTTGTTTTTATAGACATAGCATTTCTTTTTTTAAATCAAAAAAGCCGAGCGTTTGCCCGGCTTTTTGGTGATTGATTAATAATTTATTTTTTAGAATTTTCTTTCGGAGCATTTAGTTTTTGTGATAATTCTAAAGAAATAGATGATCGGTCAAAAGTCATTTTTCCAGCACCGGTTTCTATAATTACCGCATCTAATTTTTCACTAAAATCTAATACTTTACCATGCAAACCGCTTTTTGTTACAACCTTATCACCTTTCTTTAGTTCTTCACTAAATTTTTTCTCCTGTTTTTGCTTCTTCATTTGTGGCCTTATCATAAAGAAAAAGATGACCACAAATATGAGCAACATTGGTAATAGGCTACCTATATCTCCCATTTATATTTAATTTACTTTTACAGGAGATTCTGCCTGAGTATTTGCACCGTTTTCAGAAGGAGTTACAAATGTTTTGATTTGTAAAGTCTCTTTTCCACTTTCTGTGTTAGCTGTAATGTTTACACTTTTGTTCTGTTGGTTAAGTTTTCCTCTTGAATTAAACTTTACAAGCATTTCACCAGATTCACCAGGAGCTACTGGGTCTTTTGTCCAGGTAGGAACCGTACAACCGCAAGTTCCTCTGGCAGCAGTAATAACTAGTGGCGCTTTGCCATTGTTAGTGAATGTAAATGTGTGTTCTACTACATCTCCCTCATCGATTGTTCCAAAATCATGAGTACTTTTGTCAAAATCTAAAGTTGGGTAAACCACCTCTTGTGCATCTCTTTCAGATGTGGCTTCAACATTTTCAGCTTTTACTTTGTCGGCTGCATTTTCTTTACATGATGTAAATGAAATTGCAGTAACTGCTAGTAAACTTACGATTAACTTTCTCATATCTATTTAATTTAGTTTAATTAAAATTTTTTCAAAAATATCATATTTTATTGATTATATCAAGCCTCGACCACTTTTATTTAATCTATTTTCTGTTTTGTACTGTCTCACAATTTTATCAAGAAGCCCATTTATAAAGTTACTGCTTTTTGGAGTTGAGTAATCTTTTGCTATTTCAAGGTATTCATTTATAGTTACTTTTACAGGAATACTCGGGAATCTGGTTAATTCTGAACAGGCCATAACCAACATGATGTAGTCTAAATCTGCGATACGATCTTTATCCCAGTTTTGCGTGTTTTTTACAATGTCATCGCTAAATTCATCTTCGTTAAGCAAGGTTTTTTGTAGTAAAGTTATAGCAAATTCATGGTCATCGTCATTTTTAAACAAATCCGGAAACCTTAAGTCTTTGCTTTTTTCAGGCACATGCTTTAAGAACCTGACTAAATTCGTATTCACAATTGGTAAGTCATCTATCCAAGTAAGTTTATGGTCTTCAAAATACTCGTAAAGTTTTTCATTTGGAGCAATGACATCTTTATAAAGTTGTATCAGGAATTTTTTATCAACAGCATAGGTGTCGTCTTGATTATTGAGATAGTCTAAGTAAACATCACTACTTCTAATGTTATCCCAAATTAAGGCTGGATATTCATCATCCATTGCCCAGATATTTAGTTTCTTTTGATGATTAATCTTATCTAGGGTAGCGGAGTTGAGCAACTTTTTAATCAATCTATTGTTGATAAATTTCAGGTTTGGTGTAATATCCTCTTCTGTGGCGAGGTGTTTTTTTTGGCTTTGCTTATAGAATTCTTTGGCTCTTTTTTGAATACTGGTAATCAGATTAAGATTTACAATAAATAAATCAAACATGTCCTGCATGCTTTTATTGAGAAAAACCTCCTGATTTTTTAAATTATCTTTATTGCTATGCTTAGTGGCGTAGATACTTTGCATAACTTTAGTTCTGATATGTCTTCTTGTCAACATGCGAAGAGAACGTTTTTAAAATTAAAGCGCTAAATTAAATTATTTTATTTAAACATCAGATTTTGGTTCATAAATTATTCTTTAATTTTACAACTTAAAAGTCACATATATGCTCAAATTATATTCTCTAGTTTTAGTAATTTGTTTAATACTAATCGGTTGTAAATCTGATAACCAAGAAACTACAGTTACTGAAACCGAGGAGAAAACTGAAAAAGTTGACAAAAGTCTACAATTATTAAAAACAATTAAATCGGCTCATAACGCCCAAAAATTTAATTCTGAAGAACACGTAAAATTTAAATTGAAACTTGAGTTGAAAGACAGCGCCTTTTTTGACGGCTACGTTACTCTAAAAACCGATAGAAGCCAAGTGAGGTTTCTCGATTCTAATATTGATAAAATAGTTGATGCCAATTCACTGAAAACAGAATTGGATAAAAAATTGTTTATGATTGCTGAAATTTACAGCATGGGGTTTTGGTTTGATGCTGAAAAATTTCATAAAATTTCTGAAAATGATAGTTTGAATATATCGGAGTACAATTCTGTGAAGAGTAAATCTAAGTATAAGGTTTATAGTTATTCAATTACAAATGTTATACAATATATAAATTTTGAAACCGATATAAGTGATGAACCTTTTAAGTCAGGATCTTTATATTACGAAA
>CAYMXD010000283.1:0-3936 GCA_964394095.1 uncultured Mesohalobacter sp.
ATTACAATCGAAAAATTCACTCGAAGTGACGAATAAAAGTCAAACACCTTATAAACTAAAATCAGAATATTAAGTTTAGTGTTATATGAAAGAGGGTAGTTTAGTAAGTAGTAATGAGTAATTAGTATTGAGTAAAATGAATAAAGAATTTGGAACTCGGATTATGAATTTTCTAACTTCTAAAATCTGGAATTTTGAACCCGGAACCTGGAATTTTGAACCTGGAATCTTAAATGCCATAAAACAAGAATTGAAAATTCGTTAGTTTTATGAGCATGCTCGAACAAGGTTCGGCACCCGGAATTTGTAATTTGCAACTTCCCAACTAAATCCTTTACCAAAACGCCTCTTATGTTACAATATCCTTAAGAAAAGTAAGCATCTCTAGGCTTAAGTTTATATTTGTTTAAAAATACTTGATGAGTGATTGTTTACCTTATAGTCAAACCAATCGGTTTTCTAAATTATTTCTAGATTATATTGCAGAAAAGCCTGAAATTTCATCATTTTTTAATCGATTTCCTTACCCTCAAAACTTTAAGTCCCAAATTGAGGAAAAACAAAAAAACTATCAATCCTCAAACAGAGCTGTATTGGTTAAAAGATTAGAATCACAATATTTAGGAGTAAACCTATCAAAATTAACTCAACACCATATAGAACTTCTCCAGGAAGAAACCACTTTTACGGTCACTACCGGCCATCAGCTCAATTTATTTACAGGACCACTTTACACGTTTTATAAAATTATTTCAGTTATTAAATCCTGCAGATTACTTAAGGAGAAGTATCCTGAAAATAATTTTGTTCCAATATTCTGGCTGGCTTCAGAAGATCATGATTTTGAAGAAATCAATCATTTTTATTGTTCAAACCAACAAATTAAATGGGCAAAAGATGCTAAGGGCGTTGTTGGCGAAGTTGAAACCAAGCATCTTGAAGACAGCTTTGAACAATTCAAAAAACTACTACCGGACACAAAATATGCCCAAAAGCTAGTTAAACTTTTTAAAGCGTCTTACCTCGATCATGCCCATCTTTCAGATGCAAGCCTTTACTTATATAATGAATTATTCGGTGAAGAGGGTTTGGTCATTTTAGAACCTAACCATCCGGATTTAAAATCTTGCTTCAAAAAGCAGATTAAACAGGAATTGATTTCCAAAACTACATTTAATAAAGTGTCTGAAACTTCAAAAAAGTTAGGTGCTTTAGGCTATCATGAACAAGTCACCCCGAGAGAAATCAATTTTTTTTATAAGTCAAAAAATCTTAGAGAACGACTGATTTATAAAGACGGTAATTATTTTGTCAATGAGACCGAAAAGCGTTTTAGCAAAGATGAGCTTCTATTTGAGGTTGATAAGCATCCTGAAAACTTCTCACCAAATGCCTTGTTGAGGCCCTTGTATCAGGAAGTCTTGCTGCCCAATTTATCATATGTTGGTGGTGCAGGGGAGTTGGCTTACTGGTTTCAGCTTAAATCTACTTTTGAGGGTTTCGATGTCACATTTCCAATGCTGCAAATGAGGAATTCGGTGCTGTTGTTTTCATCTAAAACTCAACATAAACTGAAGAACTTAAATCTTAAAGTTGAAGATCTTTTTCAATCAGAAATTGACCTTAAAAATCAACACGTCAAAAAAATATCAGAGATTGAAATTGATTTTTCGCCTCAGAAAACGCACTTATCAAATCAATTTAAAGAATTGTATAGATTAGCAGCACAAACCGACAAATCATTCCTTAATGCCGTAGCTGCTCAGGAACAAAAACAGCATAATGGTTTAGATAAATTAGAAAAACGTTTACTAAAAGCTCAAAGGCGAAAGTTAAAAGACGAACTTGACCGGTTAATCACTATACAGCAGAAGCTATTCCCCAATTCTAGTCTTCAGGAGCGTGTTGAAAATTTTTCAGACATATACCTTCGCTATGGTGACGATTTCCTTAAAATATTATTTAAAACCTTAAACCCCTTTGACTATAGGTTTTCACTTATTGAATTGAAATCTATTCCAAAAAGTTTAAATCATAACTATACTTCTGAAGATATTTAATAATAAAGTTTTGGGTATAACTTCCCATTTACAATCTCTACATTTGTAATATAAATACACAGGTTTATGAAAAGTATGCACTCCATCGATATTGAACTGGTAGAAATGACACTTGACATCATGAAATATGCTGTCAATAGAATATCTAACACCAACCCTGAATTAGGTTCTCCAAAAAAAGAAGATTTACTCGATAAATTAGTCGGTAAAACAATCACCGAAGACGGAATTGGAGGCGAAAAAGCTTTCCAGTTATTTAAGGATGTTTTAGTAAAAGCAACAGTTCCGGTGGATCACCCCAGGCATTTGGCTTTCGTCCCAGCTGCGCCAACACGTGCAGCTATATTATTTGATTTGGTCACCTCCGCTTCAAGTGTTCACGGTGCTTATTGGATGACAGGCGCAGGTGGAATTTACTGCGAAAATCAAGCGATGAAATGGCTGGTTTCTTTAACAGGCCTGCCGGATACATCCTTTGGCGTATTTACCAGTGGTGGTACAGCGGCAAATTTGTCGGCTATGATTGCAGGTAGAGAATATTGGAGAAGTCTTAAAGATGAACACAAAGCTTATAAGGCTTTGCTTATTACGTCTTCTGGTGCGCACTCTTCAATAAAGTCAATGGCCAATGTTATAGACGCAGACATTATAGTAGTTGACGACGATAAAGATGATAGACTTACAGGTGAATTATTAGCCCAAAAAATTAAAGGTTTAAGCGACATAGATAGAAAGCGACTTTTTGCGGTTATCGCCACCGGCGGCACAACTAATGCCGGAATAATAGATGAATTAGATAGCGTTGCAGAGGTATGTGAACAAGAACATTTATGGTTTCACGTCGATGCCGCTTATGGTGGTGGCGCCTTAGCAGCACCATCGGTAAGACACCTTTTTAATGGCATTGAAAAAGCCGATAGTGTCACCATAGATCCTCATAAATGGTTGTTTTCACCCTACGATTGTGGTGCTGTGATATACAAAAATCTAGACCATGCTAAAAATGCTCATTCACAAAAAGGAGCTTATTTAGATATTTTTAAAGATGATGGTGCTCAAGGTTTCAATCCTGCAGATTATCAAATACAACTCACTCGACGATTACGTGGATTGCCGCTTTGGTTTTCATTGGCCACTCACGGAACCAAAACTTACGAAAATGCTATCGAAAGGGGTTTACAACTTGCGCAATTTGCGGGTAAAACCATAGAATCTATGTCACACCTCAACCTGGTAAGAGAACCAGGCTTGTCCTGCGTCTTGTTTGAAAGACAAAACTGGACTCCCGACGACTATAAAAACTGGACCTACGATAATCATAAAAAGGGATTTGCACTTGTAACACCGACCAAGTGGAAAATTGATAATGAATTGAAAACAATTTCAAGATTTTGTTTTATCAATCCTGACACCACTGAAGATGATGTGATTAAAATTTTAGAAAGTATGAAATAAAAATTTTATTTCACCGGAATTTCAATATAGGTGTCGTCCCAGCCCAATAAAAGATGATAGCCTACCTTTGCTTTTTTACTGGTAATAGAGAAAGTCTCAACCGTAGAAGCTGTTTTTTTAGGCTCTACTTCAATGCGGACCTTGTCTTTAGACTCATCATAGCTGTATGCACCCCATTGATTTAGGTTTTCATTCAAGATAACTGTCCATTTATCTTTTCTTGGAATCGTATAAAAAGAATAAGTACCGGCTTTTACAGCTTTATCTCCAAATGTAACATCATCATAAAATGTGATTTCAGTAGCTTCATTGGCACCAGTTCTCCAAACTTTGTTGTAAGGAACCAAATCTCCAAAAATAGCTCTACCTTTTTTCTCAGGTCTGCTATCTTGTCTTTTATAATTGCTTTTGTTCAAAGAAT
>CAYMXD010000284.1:0-3915 GCA_964394095.1 uncultured Mesohalobacter sp.
AATGAGACTGACCCGTATCTGATGTCATACTTTGTTCTGTCGATCACTAATTTGGTTGTTGCTGTATTGCCATCCATTTTTAAATCGAATGCGATTGGGTTTGTTTTTCCTTTAATGGTTAAATCACCGGAAATACCATACACACCATTAGATTTTTCAGCTGCAGTATTGATAACAAATGTTGCAGTTGGATAGTTTTTTACACCAAAAAAGTCATCAGAATTTAAATGACCTTCTAACTTTCCTTTAGAGTCACCTTCTAAATCTGTAACGATAATTGAAGTCATGTCTGCTCTAAATTCACCACCGACAAGTTTACCATCTTCCATTTCGAAATATCCATCTTTTAGATTGATAGTTCCTTCATGGGAACCGGTGATTTTTTCACCTGTCCAGCTGATTTTACTGGCTTCTACGTTAACTTTCTTTTTCTCAACAGCAGTTGAAAATGCAAATAATGCTAAGGCAAATACGCCTGCAAAGATTCCTTGTGTAATGTTTGTTCTTGTTTTCATTTTTCTAATTTATTTTGGGTTATTAAAATTGTTTATGATGATCTTAATTTATCTAATAATTGATTGAATCTATATAATTCTGTTTGGTCAAATTTTTCTGTTAATTTTAATTCTTTTGCTTCAACCACTTTATTTACTTTACTTAAAAAAAAATTACCACGTTGGGTGATTACAATTTCTACTTTTCTTCTATTATGTTGGCATATCTTGCGGTTAACTAAGTCTTTTTTAATTAATTTATCAACCAAACGTGTTGTATTACTCATTTTACTTACCATTCGGCTTTGAATTGTAGACAAGTTAGCAGGTTTCCCTTTTTGACCTTTTAATATTCTGAGTACATTAAATTGTTGAATACTGATATCAAAGGGTTTTAATACTGCACTTATTTCATCGTTTAAGAAATTTGCGGTATAAATAACGTTAATGAGCGCTTTCTTGTGCTCAGCAATTTGTGTTGTTTTGATATGTTCTTCAATTTCCATGTATTTACAACAATTGTATATACAAATATATATGTATTATTAGTATGGCTGTGATAATAGAATGTTAAAGTTTGATATAAAAAAAGCCCTAGCAGTAACAAGGGCTTTATGCTTAAATAAGATTTTGGTTTTTAAATGTCTTCAAACTTAACGTCTGTGAACTTACCTGCTGTTTGATGTGTTTTTTCAGTCTCATCAGATTTTGGATCATAATCAGATTGATGTCTTTCACTGATGACTTCTTCGCCTTTTTCCCCAATTATAAAATCAGTCGCTTCGCTTAATGCTGTTTGGAAATCTTCAAAATCTTCTTTATACAGGTAGATTTTGTGCTTTCTGTAAAAGTAAGAGCCATCATCATTGGTAAATTTTTTGCTTTCTGTGATTGTAAGGTAGTAATCACCCGCTTTAGTTTCTCTGACGTCAAAAAAGTAAGTTCGTCTTCCGGCCCTTATGACGCGTTCAAAAATGTCTTCATGTTGTCTGGCTGCCTTGTCACTCATAATCAAATTTGTTTTTTTGGTTGTTTTAAGACTTCAAAAGTCTTAAAAAAATTAACACAACCCAAACAAAATCTAGTTTTCTTTTGATTTCAGCTGTTTTTCGTAAAGAGATTTGTAGTAACCGTCCTGATTTACAAGTTCTTCGTGTTTGCCATGCTGTAGAATTTTTCCGTCTTCAATCACAATAATATCATCTGCATTTCGGGCAGAAGACACCCTGTGACTTACGATAATGGCGGTTTTGTCTTTAGAAATAGAATTGAATTTCTTCATGATGACCTCCTCAGTTTCTGTATCAACCGCAGAGAGGCAGTCGTCAAATAAGACGATTTGAGGATTTTTTATTATAGCCCGTGCAATAGATACGCGCTGTTTCTGACCTCCGGAAAGTGTAATACCTCTTTCGCCCAATACGGTTTCGTAGCCTTTGCTAAAGTTGATAATGTTATCATGTACTTCTGCACTTTTGGCCGCTTCTATAATTTCATCGTCGGTGGCATCGGCTTTACCAAATTTAATGTTTTCTTTAATAGATTCACTAAACAAAAAGGCATCCTGAGGAACGTATCCAATTTTGCTTCTCAGGGTATTGAGGTCATGATCTTCAATTTTGGTATCATCGATATAAATTTGACCCTGAGATACGTCATATAATCTTCCAATCAGTTCAAGAATAGTAGATTTTCCTGCGCCTGTATTTCCAAGAATCACCAACCGGTTGCCGGCTTTCACTTCAAAGCTGATGTTATTGAGGGCAGTGATATTAGTGTCTTCATAAGTGAAACTCACATTTTCAAACTTTATGTTTCCCTTAATGTCTTTCTTAACTGAGTTGTCATAATTTTTGATATCAGGTTCCTGTTGTAAAAAATCATTAATTCGCTTTTGAGAAGCTTCGGCCCGCTGGACCATAGTGGTGATAAAGCCGACTGAAGCAACCGGCCAGGTGAGCATATTGACATATATGATAAACTCCACAATCACTCCGACATTTTCAATTTCACCTTTAAAGTATTGTATGCTTCCCACATAAATTACAATGATATTACTCAATCCAATTAGTAATATCATCATCGGAAAAAATAAAGCCTGAATTTTAACCAAATCAATATTTTTGTTTTTACTTTCATTGGATAAATCCACAAAATTTGAATTCACGCTACCGGCCATACCATAAGATTTTATAACACTTATTCCACTAAAAGCTTCCTGTGTAAAGGTATTGAGTTTAGACAAGACTTCTTGAACAATATTACTTTTTTGATTGATGGCGACACTTAATTTATATATCGCAAAAGACAGTATCGGGAAGGGGAGTAAAGTGTATAAGGTAAGCGTGGGCGCTTGAGAAAACATATAAGAAATTAACACCACAAATAAAGTAAGTGTGGTGATGCTGTACATTAATGCCGGCCCCACGTATAGTCTGGATTTAGATACATCGTCGCTTATGCGGTTCATCAAATCGCCTGTTCTGTTTTTCTTGTAAAAATTGAGGGAAAGGTTTTCATATTGCTGAAAAATCTCGTTTTTCAAATCGTATTCAATATATCTTGAGGCTACGATAAAGGTTTGCCTCATCAAAAATGTCAGAATAGCAGAAGCCAAAGCAGCGCCAATAATAAGGGCTATATTGTACATGAGTTCTTCACGTAATTGTATTTTACTGTAATTTTCTCCGTTGAGGTACTTTTCTATGGCAGCCGTAGATTGACCTATAAGTTGTGGCGGAAACAGTGAAAATATTCTGGCTCCAATGGTTATAAATACACCTAAGAGCAGTCGTCCTCTGTATTTATAAAGGTATTTATTTAGGTAAAACAGTGATTTCATGAACGCGCAAATTTACATTTAATCTCTAAGCCGGTTTTGAAAATAACAGAAGTTTAAGGGTTAATCGAAAAGGAAAATCAACAGGAGAAAATTGTAAAGGCAAATACTGCGTATTGGCTTTACAACACTTTATAAACTTGTCAACAAAGATTATTTACTAAAATCTAAAGATGTTTTAGATATTCGTCGATACGTATTAAGAAGTATTGAGGAAGATTACGAAATGCAGCTGTGCGCATTTCTGGTGCTAATTTTGTGTCAACCAATGCACAAAAAGTTCCTGATTTGCTGGATGAACTTATTTCTTTTGTGATTGAAAACCCCTTAAAACTTAACGAAATCGAATTGGCAACTGAGTTTCATCACAAATTTGTTTGGATTCATCCATTTTTTGATGGTAATGGGCGTACAGTAAGATTGGTTATGAATTTACTTTTAATAAAAGTTGGTTTTACGCCTGCAATTATTTTGAGCACAGATCGAATGAAATACTATTCTGCTCTTAATTCTGCTAATAATGGTAATTATTATAAACTCAGCCTATTAACGCTTCAAGCTTTGGAACGTACCATGAATATT
>CAYMXD010000285.1:0-3911 GCA_964394095.1 uncultured Mesohalobacter sp.
TATGGGTATTTTATGGTTTTCTATTACAATTACATTACCTGCAATTTTTTCTATTTTATTGACATTAACGCAGAACGATTTGTGTGTTCTTATAAAATGAGTAGGTAAATTCTTTAAAAATACTTTGAATGTGCTTAGCGTTGTAATGGTTTTATTGTTGGTATATACCTTAACGTAATCCCCAAAAGCTTCTACAAATTGAATATCATCAAATCTCACCTTGTGTAGGGTTTTATTTTCTTTGATAATGGTATGAGCCGTAGATTCTTTTTTGATATGCAGTACTTTAACAGCTTTATTGATGGCCTTCAAAAACCTTTCGTAAGCAATAGGTTTAAGTAAATAATCGATAGCATTCACCTCAAAACCATCAACGGCGTATTGCGGATAAGCAGTTGTAAATATCACCTTTGGTGGATTTTGTAGATGTTTGTAAAATTCAAGACCTGTTTTATTGGGCATGTTTATATCCAGAAATAGTAAGTTAATTTCGGGGTGTATTTGTAAGGTCTCAAAAGCTTCTTTAGCACTAGAACAGACTTTAACCAGCTCTAAACATTCAATTTTATGCACAAAATGTTTCAAGACATTTTGAGAAGCTAATTCATCATCAACTATTAGGCAATTTATAGTCATAATTCAATTTTTAAAAAGGCTTAATTCCACTTTAAAATAGTCATCTGTATTTTCAATTCTAAAATCATGTTTATCTTTATAGACTATATTTAGGTTTTCTCTCAGGTGTTTTAAACCAAAACCAGAATGGGTTTCATTAAGGGTATTATGGGTGTTCACTTTGGTATTATAAACCTTAAAACTGAATGACCCATCTTTTTGCATAATACTGATTTTTATGGGCATATCTACTGAAGCCCCATATTTGTATGCATTTTCTACAAGTGGCAGCAACAACATAGGATAGATTTCAAAATTTTCATCTGCTATATTTATGTCAAATTGCGTAGGTGTGTTATCTATACGATGGGTTTGAAAAGCTATATAATTTTTCAAAAGTTCAATTTCATCTTTTAAAGCTACACGATCGGTATTGCTGTCGTAAATAACATATCTCAGAATGTCTGAAAGCTCTACAACAGCATCTGTAATCTTTTCTTTTTTATCTAAAGACAAGGCGTATATAACATTGAGCGCGTTAAACAAAAAATGAGGATTGACCTGATTACGTAAAGCGGTTAATTGGGTTTCTATGTGCTGTTTTTGTTGGGTTAAAAATTGATTTTGATTTTTATTGTAAAACACCCAATCTTCAGCCAACTTAATAAAAGTTGTGGCGAGCAGCAGAATGCTTAACACTAGGTAAAAATCATTATCAGCCAAGTAAGAAATAAAAAAATAATCGGGAAATAACCAGTCTAACACTATCAGAAAATAATTTTCGAGTAAAACCCCAAACAAAATACCTAAAGCAATTAAGCTTAAAATATACCATACATACTTTTCCTGTTTTAAAAGATGTTTCATCAACAGATAAAAATTAATAAGAACAGGCACAGCAACAAACAACAAAAAAATAAGTGTATAATAAAAATCTATGCTTACCGGCTGCTGACCTTTTGAAAACACAAACAATAGAATGCTAAAAGCTAAAGGCCATAACAACAGGTGCAAAACCCATGACGCATTTGCGTTTTGTTTGATGTATTTTACATTATTGTCCATCTACAGCTGTTAAGGTGTATGTTTGGTCATCGTCCCATTTATTTTTTATGCTGGAAGCCATGAATTTTTGCAAAAATCTGTATAATTCTTTACTTTTGGCTGTCAACACCAAATCATCATCATAACCGGTTATTTCGTATTTAATTTTGAGTTTATGGTTTTCTATTAGTTCACCTACAACATCTTCTGTTAGCCACTTAAATTGTAAAGTATCTTCCTCGAAGTCTACTTTACATACAGTGTGTGTATTGAAAATGTGTTGAAATACTAGACTGTTTTCATCAACATTATACTCCATCGGAATAAAATCAAGAAACACATCATCTTCAACCTTGAAAGCAGTGACGAGAAACCAGCCAAAAGAACCTAAAATATCACCCATATTATTATCCTTAATCTCTTTTTTGTATCTCACAACATAGGTGTTTTCATATCTTCTTAATTGTTCACTGCTATCGATGTTAAAAATACCTGTGGTATTATTCCCTTGTTCCGCTAATTTATCTTTAAAGGGTACAATTTTCCAGCTTGCTTTTTTACTTTGCCATTCGCCTTCAAGTCTTTTATCTGTAATAATTTTATCCTCGGTATAAAACGGATTGATGGATTTTACGATACAGGAGTGCAGTAAAAATAATCCCATCAAAATAATAACATGCTTTAGTTTCATAATATTTGATTTTTAAAATTTTTTTACTAAAGTATTTTCAAAATACATCAACGCCAACAAATTTCGACAAACTAGAGGTAACTCCTGACGAATAATGAAATATTGAAACTTATAAGTCTTGTAAATACATGAATCTTGTTGTTTAGAATGTATGTAATATTAATTGATTATTTTTGTTTTTTTTAAGATACGTATAAAACTTTCGAAGATATGAAAAGTGTTTATTTTGATAGTGCAGCAACATCTCAAATGCGCCCCGAAGTTATAAAAGCCATGGCTGAAACCATGCAGGAAAGTTATGGAAACCCCTCCTCTACTCACGCTTTTGGCAGACAGGCTAAATCTAAAATCGAAGCCTGTAGAAAAGATATTGCCAAACAATTAAAAGTATCTCCCGGCGAAATCATCTTCACCTCCGGCGGTACCGAAGCCGACAATATGGTACTAAAATGTGCGGTTCATGATTTGGGCGTTAAACGTATTATCACCTCAAAAATAGAACACCACGCGGTTTTGCATACGGTTCAGCTGCTTGAAAAACAAGCTGATATTATTGTAGATTATGTCCATCTTGATGAACACGGACAGATAGATTTGGAACATTTAGAATCTTTACTATCAAAATCTTATGACAAGACCCTCGTGAGTTTAATGCACATTAATAACGAGATAGGCAATAAGCTTGACTTAGAGAAAACATCTGAGTTGTGCCAGCAATATTGTGCTTTATTGCATTCAGACACCGTTCAATCGATAGGGCATTTTGATATCGATTTAGAAAAATGTCCGTTGGATTTTCTTGCCGTGAGCGCACATAAATTCCACGGACCAAAGGGGGTGGGTTTTGCATATATCAGCAAAAAACACAAACTAGCTTCGTTAATTCAGGGTGGTGAACAGGAACGCGGCCATCGTGCCGGGACTGAAAACGTTGCCGGGATTGTCGGGCTGCATGAAGCTTTTAATTTGTCCTACAAAAATCTGGAAAAAGAAAGTGCTTACGTTAAAGAACTCAAACAATACTTTATCCAAAAACTCGAAGAACATATTAATGGTGTCGTATTTAACGGGATGTGTAAAGATTTGGAGAAAAGCACCTATACGGTTATCAATTTCAGCTTACCTATTTCTGAAGCCAAAGCGGGCTTATTGTTATTTCAGTTAGATTTAAAAGGCATTGCCTGCTCACAAGGCAGCGCCTGCCAAAGCGGAAGCCAAAAAGGGTCTTTTGTTTTGAATGAAATTTATGGTGAAGACAAAGCCAAAACCCCGTCGCTTAGATTTTCATTATCCCATTTCAATACCAAAGAAGACATAGATTACGCTGTTGAAGTTTTATCGGAATTTGTGGGTACGGAAAAGGTTGCGGTGTAATTATTCTAAACGTTTGTCCTATAGTTTTTTCAGACATTTGATTTTTCAGAGTTGCTTGTAAGTAACTGAAGTTTCGGAGCTAATAAATTATACGTATATATGTTTCAATATCAATGTATTACTGTCAGGTCGAGCCTGCCTCGCCGGCAAAGGCAGGTGTTTTTTTCGACTGATAAGAAGAAAAAAA
>CAYMXD010000286.1:0-3901 GCA_964394095.1 uncultured Mesohalobacter sp.
CTTAAACATAGACAACTACTTCAATATATTTACCAACTCTTACAATGATTTAAATAATATTGCAGAAGATAACATCACTGAGATTAATCCGGAGTTCATTAATGAAGAAACTAATAATTTACTTATTCCAAACGGGACAAATGGTTTTATAAACCAAGTCAATCAGAATGAAGTATCACTGAATGCAGAAGAACAAGAGTTGTTTAGTTCTATTATAGAACGTCAAGAGCGACTCACAGAAAACAACCTCATCATAGCCAGCAATTTTTCTTTTGATTATTCTACACGTGAAAATATAGAGGATGATGATTTCTTTCAATTCAGGTCGCGTTTTGAACTTACCGGAAATCTTATGCAAGGCTTAGCCTCTGTACTTAATTTAAATAAAAATGATAACGGGAATTACTTGTTGTTTGATGTTCCCTTTTCTCAATATGCCAAGTTAGAACTCAATTATATTAAACACTGGGACCTTGGAGGTGACAATATTATTGCCACAAGAGCTTTTGGCGGTTTTGCAATGCCTTACGGCAATTCTCAGTCTATTCCTTTTGCACGAAGTTTCTTTGGTGGCGGACCAAACGACAATAGAGGCTGGCAGCCTTATGACCTAGGTCCGGGAAAAACCAATGGTATAAACGATTTTAATGAAGCTAATTTCAAACTTTCATTCAATTTTGAATACAGATTTAATGTTTTTGGGAGTTTAAATTCTGCCTTGTTTGTAGATGCCGGAAACATTTGGAATCTGGCAGACAACGTTACCGATCCTGATGCCACATTTGATGGTTTAAGAGATCTCGAAGACCTCTCTGTTGCTACAGGTTTAGGATTTAGATACGACATTAGTTTTTTCGTCATTCGCTTAGATTTTGGTTTCAAAACCTACAATCCCGGCGATCCTGTTCAAAAATGGTTTAATGATTACGAATTCAGTAAAATGGTGTTTAATTTCGGTATCAATTATCCTTTTTAGAACTTTTCATTTTTTTGTAACTCGCAGTAACAAACTTGTATAACATATAACAGAAAAGCGCTATGAGTATTCCGACCAGAGCGCCAGTTAACACGTCTCCGGGATAGTGCACACCAACGTATATTCTGCTGTAAGAGACGAAAACAGCCCAAATCATAAGGCCTGTAAACATGTATTTATAATGTTTTCTGAAAATTAATCCTAAATAGGTAGCAAGAGCAAATGAGCTGGTGGCATGACCCGAAAAATAGCCATAAGAACCACATTCTGCGACAAAGCGGCCTAAGCCTTGTAGGTCCGGCTCTCCGCAGGGCCTCAGTCGCATTACAGAATGTTTAACAAAATAAGACAGCTGGTCTGTGATGGTAATCATTACAGCAACAACTATCAAGGCAATAATTGTTTGCTGTAAACCAATGTTTTTATATAAAAGGTATATCAGTAAAGCATATAATGGAATTGATGAAAACTTATGGGTGATAAACAACCACAGCGGGTCGAAAAAAGAAGTCCCGAGATTATTTAAAAATAAGAATAATTCTTGGTCTAATCCAATCAGTGTATCCATTAGTCGGTATATTTTTCAATTTCAGCATCATAAAAATCGAAAGCTTCTTTGACGAGTGTTTCGTATTCATCTTTGTCATCTTTTTCATCAAATGTTTCCCAGAATTCCAGTTCATCTGTATTAATATTGAGGATAAAACGCGGGAATTCGGTATGAATGACAAATATATATTCTGAGTCTGTATTGTCAGCCATTAAAAATCTTGGATATTTCATTGATCAATATTTTTATGCAAAACTAGTACTTTTTTATATAGCCGTTAGAAACTTTATAGAATCTAATATACAACATCATTGCAGAAGCCGAAAGTCCTGCCAGCAAACCAAGCCAGATGCCGTTACCACCTAATCTTTCTGCGTCGCCGTAATAAAATGAAATAGGAAAACCAATACACCAATAGGCGACGAAACAGATAATAGTTGGAATATTGACATCCTGTAAACCGCGAAGAGCACCTAAAATTCCCACCTGAAGTCCGTCACTTATCTGAAACAAAGCGGCAATTATCAATAGGTTTGAAGCCATTTGAATGACAGTAGCATTATCGATATAAAATCCAGGAAGTACATTTTTTAGCAATATAAAAAGTCCTGCAAATACAATTTCAATCAATAGGATTTGTAAAAAAATAGAATGCGCAATATGTTTCATGTCTAGAAACTGTTTTTTGCCTTTTTGATTGGCTACGCGAATTGTGGCTGTAACTCCAAGCCCTACCCCAACCATGAATGTCATTGAAGCGAGGTTTAAAGCAATCTGATTGGCAGCCTGGGTATTGGTTCCTAAAGTTCCTGCTAAGATAACTGAAGCCGTAAAAATACCACCTTCAAAAAGCATTTGTAAAGCTGTTGGAAAACCTAAAGCCAGTAGGCGTTTAAAAATGACTCTATCTATTTTTTGAATGAGTTTTGAGAAATAAGGTTTAAGCTTTGGTCTTGATTTTAATATAAAAATAATCAACACAAGCATTACAAATCGAGAGATTAATGTAGATAATGCTGCACCTTCAACTTCAAGTCTTGGAAAAATCCATATACCATATATGAGCAGATAGTTCAAAACGATATTTAAAACATTTGAAATTAAAGTAGCATACATGGCATATTTAGTCAAAGATAAGCCGTCTGCAAATTGTTTAAACCCTTGAAATACCATTAAAGGGATTAGAGAAAAGGCTACGATATTCAGATAAGGGAAGGCCAGCTCCACGACTTCGGAGGGTTGATCTAAATAATACAATACAGGTTTTATAAAATAAATAAGTGCAAAAAGCAAAACACCGTTGATTCCACACATAATCAAGCCATTTTGAAAAACTTGCCTACCGCGTTTATTGTTATTTTCACCATCGGCTTCAGCGACTAAAGGGGTAATCGCAAAACTAAAACCAATACCTATAAAGAGTGCAAAAAAGACCAGCGTATTTCCCAAAGAGACTGCTGCCAATGGCGCCGCACCCAACTGCCCTACCATGATATTATCTGCCAAACCTACCAGAACATGACCAATTTGCCCAATCATAATAGGCAAGGCTAAAGTAAAGTTTTTAGGAAACTCGCTGAAATAGGCTTTAAGCATAAGCAAATTTTGAGGTGCAAAAATAACTTAATTTTAATGGCTAGAAGAGTACAAAAGATGCTTAATTTAGATTGTTTTACTTATGAACGCTTAAGATGGAAAATTATCTCCCTGATTTCAATTTGCATTTATAAGTCAGTTTATGATGATCTGCATTTTATACTTAATCAGACTAAGAGAGATAGGGTTTAAAACTTTTTGGTAGTTTTTTCATTGTTCTTGTGTTAATAATAGAATCAGACCTTAAATGTAATTTAAATAAGTTAGCATCTACGATATTCACAAAATGCCTATTCGTTAATACCTCAAACAATTAGATACATCTTGCTTTTGTCTTTACAACAGTATTGCAAATTTCCAAATATGAACATAGAAGCGTTTTTAATGTATTGTCACCTTTCAGTGACAAGCTATCTTATTTACTGAAGCTTCTGAGTTTTCCGTTTATAAAACTATATGCCCTTTAAATTCTGAAATATATTTTTATATTACTATAAATCAACACCTTAATGCCACTTTGAGCCTCTGAAAATTTAGAAATTTTACTTAAATAGGATGTGAGGTTATTAAATACGGTAACAGGCTTCTTCCCTTGGCCTGTGCTGAGCCTGCGAAGTAAGGGAACCTGCCAGTCCGGTCAGGCTGGGACGGGAGAAGGGTGTTTTTTTATAGTAAAGTAAATATTTTACTAAAAAACACCCATCTCCCAGCCTCTTCTCTTACCTCGTCTAAAGCCTGTCTTGAGTTTACCGAAAGGCTCAGTACTGGCTTTGGAAGAG
>CAYMXD010000287.1:0-3157 GCA_964394095.1 uncultured Mesohalobacter sp.
AGATTTCATTTTCAGACCTAAATCCCCTTCAGACTGAACCTGTTTTTCAAATATATCATCATCCCATAAATCGTTTTTTTCAATACTGTTGGTGTACCAAACCTGTCGGTTGGCATTTACTTTTGCTGTAATTTCAGCTGAATGTTTTAATAAGTAAATGTAGATTTTTAAGGCTTTTTCATCACCAACACCTTTGGCCAATCGGGTTTTGACTTTGCCTTTTTCCGGTTTACGAGTAAAAATGATGAGACAATTCTTTTCTGACATTAATTAACCTTTTTCCCTGCTGTGATATATTTCTCCCAGCGTTTATTGTAAGAATGGATTTTTTCGGTTTGCGCTCCATTAATATAAACAGGATAACCTTTATTTACCCATAAAAATATGCCACCATACAAATTTTTGATGTTTTCAAAACCTAAGGATTTCAATTCCTCACCAATCTTTTCAGATCGCACACCAACTGAACAATAGACAATAATTTCAGCATTTTCATCGATGCTTTTCACTTTGTTTTTATCAAACTCTTTATATCCAATCCATACTGCATTTTTCATATAGCTGACCTCATATTCTTCAAAAGAGCGAGTGTCGAGTAAAACTAAACTGTCATTACTTTCTAATTTCGATTTTAATTCATCCACATATATATAAGGTATTGAGCCCGAATTGTATTTTTCAATGGCATTATCAATGGAATTCTGGGCAAATACACCAAAGGCCGAAGAGCAAAACACTATCAGTGTGAAATATAATATGTTGAATTTTGTCTTTGTCATTTGTGTTAAAACACTATAGATTCTTTTAATACTATGGTTTCTATTGATCATTTCGGCTGGGCTTGACGCAACTGCTGTGGAAGCTGAGTATTTTGATATTTCTATACTTTTCGATACTTCGATACTTCGATACTTCGATTAACTCAGCACAAGTTAACTCAGTACAAGTTAACTCAGCATAAGTAAACACTGAGCAAATAGAGCTAATGGTTATGTAGTCGAAGCAATGTTTCTATTGATAAATTTTCAAATTATCACATTTTCAATTTTTCAAATTTTAATTATGATGTCGTTGTTCCTCCGCAACTACTGCCAGCACCGGCTGTACAACCATAACAATGCTGGTGAATTTTAATGTTTCTTTTTTGTAATGACTCTAGATCAAAGTCTTTGATGTGGTTTCTATCACTGTCAATCTTCATACAAAGCATTTGGTTGAAATCACAATCGTATAGCCAACCGTCCCAACTTACAGAAAGCGTGTTTCTGCACATGACATTTTCAACAGCTAAAGGATTATAGGCCTCAACGAGTGTGTACATATAATCTTCGTAATTGTCTGAGGCAATCAAATAGTCTAAAAACCTTGAAATAGGAAGATTAGTTATGGCCAAAAGATTATGAAAATGAATATCAAAATCTTCTATCAGTGCTTTTTTAAAATCTTTTTCTAAGCTAGCTTGATCAGTAGGCATAAAAGCGCCAGACGGATTGTAAACCAAATCTAATTTCAATTCACTATCCAGCATGCCGTACCCAACTTTGTTGAGGTCTTTCAGGGCTTCTATAGACGCATTAAATACGCCTTCGCCACGCTGCTTATCAGTTTTACCTTTGGTCCAGTGTGGTAATGAACTCACCACATGAACTTTGTGTTTTTTGAAAAACTCTGGTAAGTCTGCGTATTTTTTATTGGCTTTTATAATAGTGAGATTAGAGCGGACAATAATGTCTTCAATTCCAACTTTAAAAGCTTCTTCTACAAACCATCTGAAATTTGGATTCATTTCCGGGGCACCACCGGTTAAGTCTAAAGTGTGAGCACCACTTTCCTCAATCACATCCAGGCAATATTGCATGGTTTCTTTGGTCATGATTTCTTGTCGATCCGGGCCGGCATCAACGTGACAATGTGAACAAACCTGATTGCACATATATCCTAAATTGATTTGCAGAATTTCTAAGGCTTTAGGTTTTAAAGGTTGAAATCCGTCTTTTTCAATTTTGTCCTTAAATGTAGGTAATTCACCGCTTTTAAAAATACCATTTGATAAATATTCTAATTGATTTTCAGCTTGAGCCAACAGGCTTTTTCGTCGTTTAAGAGATTTAAGTTTGAGTTTAGTCATAAATTATCCGTCTAATTTATTCACTTTATTCATCATCATCGTACTGTGTACCAGCGCTGCTCCGCTTTTTATGGCCGCGCCAACATGAACAGCTTCCATCATTTCTTCTTTGGTAACACCACGTTGAAGCGTATCCTGTGTATATGCATCTATACAATAAGGACATTGCTCTGTATGGGCAACAGCAAGGGCAATCAAGGCTTTTTCTCTTTCAGTTAAAGCCCCTTCTTTAAACACACTGTTGTAATATTCAAAGAATTTATCACCGAGTTCCTCCTGAAAATCTGTGATATCACCAAATTTTTTAAGGTCTTTGGGGTCGTAATAAGATTTACTCATAAATATATATTTTAACTGTTTTCGCTAATATATACGTAAAAAAACAGGAAAAGTTCAGGATTATAAAAACTATAAGAATATGTTTGGAATTATTATCGTCCCGGTCGTAAAATTAAAGCAGAGGGATATTCATTTTGCAATTCATAATAGGCTTTATCGGCTTCAAGTTTAGTTCTAAAACGACCAACCCAAACTTTGTAGTTGGGGGTTTCATACTCTATAATCGCTTTATATTTTATCTGTTTATTATCATAATCTTCTTTTACTTCTTCTGCAGCATTTTTTCTACCGGAAAAAAGTTGAATGGTATAAAATGACTTAATATCATAGTCATTGATCATTTCTTTTTTAATCTGAAGCAGAGAATCTATTTTTTTGGTATCTACAGCTTTATTTTGAGAAAAAACGAAAGTGTAGGTCAAAAAAAGAATTACCGAAAAAAAATTTTTATTCATCATTACAAATTTAACGTCTTACAAAACTATGATATTTTAGGCAATCTGAAGGTTTTCTTATTTAGAAAGGTTTTAAATTAATATTTAACAAATGTCAGTATTACGAGTATCGTTGTAATAACTTATTTTTGTCTCAAAATTTTGGGCATGCTTTTGTCCGTTTTAAATTGATTAAACATGATGAAAAAGGCAATTTTAAGACCTTCTCTTTTCGTTTTATTTTTTATTTTTCTCT
>CAYMXD010000287.1:3167-3901 GCA_964394095.1 uncultured Mesohalobacter sp.
ATGCTGAAACTACAGAAGCAGCAGAAGAATCACCTGTTCCCGGTGGTGATTCTGTCGAGGGAAAAAAATTATTTAACTCGCTTTGTGCAGCTTGCCACAAACCTTATGAAAAAGCAGTAGGTCCGGCATTACACGGTGTTGTTGATAAATATGACGGAGATTTTGAGTGGTTGTATAGTTGGATTAAAAATAGTTCTGCTCTAATTAAGTCGGGTGACTCTAGAGCTGTTGCGATATATGAGGAGTATAACCAGGTAGCCATGAATGCCTATCCGCAGTTAAGCAATCAGGATATTGATGATATTTTGGCTTATGTGGAACAGCCTAAACCAGAGCCAAAAGTTGCTGCGACTCCTGCTGGAGATTCAAAAACCGAAGGTGGTGGCGATGTTTCTACAGATTTAATACTTGCCATTCTTTCCTTTGTATTATTACTTTTAGTCATTACCTTATATTTAGTGAATAAAACACTTAACCGCTTTGCTGAAGCCAACGGTGTTGCTCTTAGGGAAGAAGGTCCGAAAAGAAAACCACTATGGAAAGCTTATGCTGAAAATGGATTTTTAATTCTAGTAACTGCTATTGTGTTTCTTTTAGGTACAGCATGGTTTGGTTATGGTTATTTGATGCAGGTTGGAGTAGAGCAGGGCTACGAGCCTTTACAGCCAATCCACTATTCGCATAGAATTCACGCTGGTGAAAGTAAAATAGAATGTAAATACTGTCACTCTTCT
>CAYMXD010000288.1:0-3888 GCA_964394095.1 uncultured Mesohalobacter sp.
CTATGTTTTGTTTGTGATGGAATCTGAAAATTGAAACCTTAAAACTTTTAAATTTCAAACTCATATTCATCTCGCTATACAATCCACAATATGGTCATTCACCATCCCTGTGGCCTGCATGTGTGCATACACAATCGTAGACCCTACAAATTTAAAGCCTCGATTTTTTAAATCTTTGCTAATGCGGTCGGAGAGTGGAGTAGTGGTAGGGACTTCTTCAATAGACTTGAAGTTGTTTACAATAGGTTTTCCGTCAACGTAAGACCAGATAAACTTGCTAAAGCTGCCGTATTCTTCTTGAATTTTTATGAAAGCCTGAGCGTTGGAAGTAGCTGCTTTTACTTTTAATCGGTTTCTTATAATACCAGCATTTTGGAGTAAAGTCTCATGCTTTTCATCAGTATAATCGGCTATTTTTTCATAATCGAAGTTATCAAAAGCTTTCCTAAAGTTTTCTCTTTTTTTTAGAATAGTGAGCCAACTCAAGCCGGCTTGAAAAGTTTCAAGGAGTAAAAACTCGAATAAGGTTTTATCATCATAAACCGGTTTTCCCCATTCCTCATCGTGATATTTGATATATTGCGGGTCGTTAGTCACCCATTCGCATCTTTTCATGTTTGTTCTAATTTTAATTTAAAGTTATGCTAATTGTATTACTCAAGTATATGAAAGTTATTTTAAATTTTACGAACATTAAAAATGAAATCTCTTGAATTAGCTTGAAATCAATAATAAATAAATAGTTTTAGGATGCTGTAAAATAACGTCGATTTAAGTTTATTCCATTAGTTAACTTAGGAATAGTTTAAATATTCTTAAATTAAATTGATAATTTTATCTATAATTGCCAATATTTAATATGAGTACGTGACAAAAACTTAGTTTTTAGAAATTACTTGATTTTTTTGCCCCTGCTCGCCTTAGGCGAGTGAAATCAAGGAAAAGCAGGCTCCATTCTTGTCACGTGAAAAAATGAAGTTAATTTATATGGGATAGGGTCGGGCTAAGACTGATTATCCCTATATCATAAATTTGTCATGTACTAAATATATTTAATTTTTTGAAACTTAATGTGTCTTCCAAAGTCCTGAATTCTATTTAAATGGTGTATAGACAATATTTATTGGTTATTTTTTTATTTGTTTCAGTAATTGCAACAGGTCAAAGGACTAAGACGGATTCTATTTCACCCTTTACACTATTTTCTGAACTCAACTTTGGGCATTCGTTTACAGATTATGATGAGTTTCCCTCTAGAAACCCCCAATACAACATTATTCTCAACTTTGGATGGAGTAACTCCAATAAAAGATGGACTGAGAAACTCAAAAAGACAACCACAGGTTTTAGTATTGGATATTCAAATTTTGGTAACAATGAAAGCTTAGGCTCAGCCTATAGTTTTATGCCATTTATAAAATTTGACCTTTCCAAGAATAAAAGATTCAGTGCGCTGTTTTCTATTGGCACATCTTTTTTTACCGAAGAATTTAACGAGCAAACTAACTTTGGCAATAAAGCCATATCAACCGATTTTGTCTGGTCGTTTAGAAGTTTTTTTTATTATAAATTATCAGAAAAGGAGAATCCTTTTTCAATTGGTTTGGGATTTTTTCATCATTCTAATGGTCATACCAGACTTCCTAATCAGGGTATAAATTCAGCTTTACTTTCCCTTTCAAAGCCATTGTTTAGTCGGTCAAACGATGATTCAGTTCATTTTGAAACTTACAGGTCAGATGAATTTGAAACTAGAAATTACCTTAGTATTCAAACAAGTTACGGGGACAATTCATTATCAATCCCATTTCCATTTAATGAAAATGCTTTGGTGAGCAGATCTTCTATTGATTATGGAAAAATCATAAACCCAAACCTCAAGCTGGGACTTGGAGCTTACTACACGTTTTATGAACACTACTACAAATATATTTCCAACAATGAGTCTATGGTACAAGAGGGTCGAGAGTTTGAAAGTTTAAAAAGCAATCCCACTTGGAATGCCAGTGCGCTCGGGATTTCTGTAAACGGCGAGTTACTTCTCAATCATATAGGTGTTGAAGCCAGAATAGGGTTTAATATTCATAAGCCGGCCTATAAAATTGATAAAAGGATAAATCAGGGTTGGTACTTTTTTCCCAGAGAATTCCCTATAGATAGCGGCTATCCTCTGGGAGAACTCGATACAGAATACAAATTGAAGCGATATATTTCAACCCGGCTTGGCCTGAATTATTATTTGATTTCTACTCGTAAAATGCCAAAGCACAATGTATTTATAGGCGCTCATATCAACGCTAATTTGGGGCAAGCAGATTTTACGGAGTTTAATATTGGCTATATTTACACTTTTAAAAAGACTGGTTGAAGTCTAATTTTTCAGAGCATATAAAACATCAAGATTCTCAATTGAAACTGCTGAACCAAGACTTTTGAAATGTTCTGTCGTTCTTTACTTTTAATCATGGTCTCAAGTTTTTTAGCATTTACCCTATTGCATAATAAGTGGTTTAAAATAGTTTTGAATTAGGCGTTTAACCAATACTTTTATATGTTGATAATCTGTGTTTTACTTGATATTAGTATTATTTCACAATTATTATTTATGTATTAAGTAAGTGCCTAAGTCAAAAATAGCTTTAAAAAGCAATTTTATCTATAGTATTCTTAGTGGTATTACGCTTGAATTGTATCTAATAATACATTAAAAACATCTAATTGGTATTCCAGTGTTTTCTTTGAAGTATCAATTTCAATTCTAGGGAAACCATCTTTGAATTCTTCAAATGACTTTTTTTGCTCAACGTAAATCTCCCAGCGCCCATCTGATATAGATTTTGATTTAGCCCTTGCTTCAAGGTGGTTTTGAACAACCTCTTCCGGGCACACCGTGTTGAGGATTATTAGCTTTGCATTGTATTGCTGAGCTATGCGATTTGCTTTTTCCCTTAATTCTGATGTTTTAAAGGTGGCATCAATTACAACATTTTTTCCATCGTTAAGTAATTTTTTTCCTAGTTTAAAAACTTCATTATAGGTGTCACGATTTTTTTCAGGCGAATACATGCCTGCGTTATAATCATCGTGATGAGGTTCATATTTGTCAACTCCTGCTAATCCTTTGCGAACCACATCGGTACTAACAACTTCTGCATCATAATCAATTTTAATTTTTTTTGCTACTGTAGATTTTCCGGTCCCTGTCAGACCACTGGTTATAAATAACACGGATTGATTTTTTTGTTCTAACTTATATTTCATTAAACGCGCATAATACAAAGCCAATTCAAAATACCTTGAGGTGGTTTCTTTTATTTGTTTTCTTTCTGAGGGTTCAACACTTTTATCAGAACGTCTAAAGCCTGTTACTTTAGCACGCACATAGGCCCTGTAGCATTTATAGAAATTTAAAACATCAAAAACAGATGCATCATTACTTTTTTGGACATAGCTTTCAATTAGAAAACTCGACAGAAAGGCATGACCCTTAACATCTAAATCCATCGCCAGAAAAGCGATGTCTGATGCGATGTCATTATACCGGAAGCGTTTATTAAATTCTATACAGTCAAATATGCAAATCTTATCATTTAGGAATACGATGTTTCCACTATGCAGATCGCCGTGGCAGTCTTTTATGTAATTATTTGTAATTCTTTTTTTAAAAACGGATTCATATTCTTTAAGGTATTGATTGGTAATTTTTTTGATATATCTATAATTTTTTTCAGATATAACCTCTCCAAGCATAGCCTTTGTTTGTTCAAAGTTTTCATCTGTATTCTGTTTTATAGTCTTTATTTCACCAAACTTTTTAATCTCATCAGTTGATTGCTCTGATTTGTAAAAGTTAACTAAATTTTCAACTAAACCCTCAATTTTTTCAAA
>CAYMXD010000289.1:0-3877 GCA_964394095.1 uncultured Mesohalobacter sp.
CTCAATAACCAATCCAATCGAATTCTCATGCCTTACGGGCGAATGCGGTACTTTGGCCGGATGCAAATACATGTCTCCGGAACCGAGTTGCATTGTTTTCTTTTCGTTATTTTCCTGAATGTGCACTTCAATCATACCTTCGAGTTGATAAAACAATTCTTCAGTTTCATTATAATGATAATCTTTCCGGGCATATGGGCCACCGACAATCATCACGATGTAGTCTCCGGCATCTTTATAAAGGTTTTTATTACCTACGGGTGGCTTCAGTAAATCTCTGTTGTCTTTTATCCATTGGTTGAGGTTGAAAGGTTTTGCTATTGACATGTGTTTAGTTTTTAGTAGTTAGTTTTCTGACCTTCCCTAAATAGTGTTGACCGTTTTGGTTAATGTACTAATTGACATTTTCATAGGTCTATTTTTCAATTTTGTTTCACTCCTATCTACCTTTTGGTCTGTGATGATAGAAAAGTGATTTTTATTCTAAATCAGCTCATAAATGTAGTGAAATCAGATCAAATTGGAGAGTCTTTTGAGCCAAAAATTTAAAGTTGCTGACCTGATTATGAGAACTTACAAAAGAATAGAGGTGTCGATTGGTTTTGGTGTGTTTTGATCAAGATGTTCAATAAAGGTTTTTAAGGAGTCCTCATCAACTAAATTTCTACTGATGCTGATATCTCTTTTATTTGACTTTATGATGATATCATCCCACTTTGATTTTATAGAGATAATGTCACTATAATAAATTCTTGGCCAGCCAAATTGAGCTATGATTTTTTCTTCGTCGTATCTGACTGCTTGATAATAATATAAGCCAAACCAAAATAAAACTTGAAGGAATAATGAAATAAAAGTCAATAAATTCTTTTCTTCTTGAAAAGTATTTAGCATTGAAGCAAAGAAAAATACAGTGACTATAGCACCAACTACTTTGATAAATATTCTACGTCTTTTTTTAAACTTAACAAGCATGTTTCAAATTTATGAAATTATATTAAACTATAGTATATTGGCAATGCGTTCAATTTTAGTATTTTTACAGTATGGGTTTAGATTTTTTAGATTTTAGAATTTTAGATATCATCGATATTCTCTTGGTGGCCACCCTACTGTATTACATTTATAAACTCATCCGAGGCACAGTTGCCATCAATATTTTTATCGGAATTGTTATTATATATCTGGTTTGGAAGCTAACAGATTTTCTGAAAATGGAAATGTTGAGCAGCTTTTTAGGCTTATTTAGTAGTGTAGGTGCTATTATGCTGATTGTCGTTTTTCAACAAGAAATTAGAAAGTTTTTTTTACTCATTGGTTCCACAAATATTACCAATAAAAATGGGATTTTTAAAGTTTTTAACTTCAGTAAACGTTCTACGGATGCTCTAGACCATATTGATGATGTTGTAGAAGCTTGTGAAAAAATGAGTCAAAATCACACCGGGGCTCTAATTGTTATAAGACGACAAACCAATCTGGATTTTGTGAAAAATACAGGAGATGAGATGGACATAACTATCAATATCCCTATTATAGAATCTATTTTTTATAAAAACAGTACGCTACACGATGGTGCTATTGTTATTGAAGGCAGCAAAATAACGGCGACAAGAGCAATTTTACCTGTGTCTAATGATCGGAAAATTCCATTAAGATTTGGTCTTAGACATCGTGCAGCTGTTGGCATTACCGAAAAAACTGATGCTTTGGCCATTGTTGTTAGTGAAGAAAATGGACAGGTTTCCTATTTAAAAGACGGTGAATTTGTTATGAATAAGGGGAAAGAGGACTTGACAGAAAAAATAAAAAGTGATTTAGTATAAATGAGATTTCACTTTCTCTGCAACTTTTTCAGGTTTTATGCTTCTCATCACTTTATCATAACCTACAACTCTCTTATTACCGTAAATTGATGTAGGCAGCAAAGGAAATATTTTGCGATCGGGTAAAATTTGTTGGTCTTCAGTTTGAAGAAATGGTGCAAAACCTGCATAGGGGTGAGTTTGTCCCCAAATTGTAATAACCTTTACACCGAACATTGCAGCCAAATGCCCATTTCCACTATCCATGCTCAGCATTATGTCTAAATGCGAGATCAGGTTAAGTTCGGTTTTAAAATCATACTGACCGGCGATACAATACACATTGGAGTAGGGCTTTGCCCAGTTATGAAGCCTGGACATTTCAAGCTCCTTTCCGCCAAATAAATAAATGTTTAAAGATTGATCTATAGCTAGGTTTTTGATTACTTGCTGCATTAAATCTGCCGGATACGTTTTCCCGTCATGTGCCGCAAATGGTGCTATGCCCAGGTGCTTTTTAGCTGAGTAATACTTAAGGTCATTTATCAAGTTCTGAGAGAGTGCCTTTTTAGGCAAAAATTGAGGATCCCGCCAATTTGTTTTATACCCCAGCCTATCAAAAACTTCAGTATAACGTTGAATCGTAGTTTTGAGTGCTTTAAATCGCTTGTTTTTTAATCTTGTAAGGGCTTTTTTCTCTTTTCTGCCCTTATTTATAGATTTCATTCTCAAGCCTCGAAAAAATAAAAAAAATCTCAAAATTTTAGACCTGAGAACATTGTGTAAATCGGCTACAGCTGTAAATTCATGATTAGCTAGTTCCTGACTTAGATTATATAATCCTTTTAGCCCTTTGTGTTTGGCCTTTACTTCGGCTTTTATGACAGTCACATTTGGAATACCTTCATATAACTGACCAAAGAAAGGTTTAGTTAAAACACTGATTTTAAGATTTTTGTATTGAGATAACAGCGTGAGTATTACAGGAATTGTCATAGCGACATCACCCATTGCCGAGAGTCTTATGACTAAAATATGTTGTTCTTTTTTAGGCATTATTTGCGGCTTCTCAGCACCGGATTCATTTCGTCATCATTGTACATTTTCATCTGCTTGTAAACTTTCATGTATTTATCTCCATTGGAGATGTCTTCCAGTAACTGGTCTATAGCCGTGGATAAATCTACTCGCTGCTCCAATAACACATCGAGTTTGTCCTGGCTTTTTTTGCGATGCTTTTCACTAGCATTTCGGCGTTCTGCTTCTTCCTGCATGTGGTAAATCTTAAGGGCAAGGATAGAAAGTCTGTCTATGCCCCAAGCCGGGCTTTCTGTGTTTATTTTGGCATTGGGCTTGACATCAACCGATTTAAACCTGTTTAAAAAATAACTGTCTATATATTCTACCGTATCGGTTCTGTCTTGATTGGAGGCATCGATTTTTCGCTTCAACACCAGGGCATCTTCAGGAGTGATTTCCGGGTCTCTGATTAAATCTTCGTAGTGCCATTGTACAGTGTCAATCCAGCATTTTCTATACAAAAGGTGAAAGAGTTCATCTTGTTCTGCGTCATAAGGGTTATTGAATTCTTGGTCTACTCTGTCTTTAACATGATAGGTTTTTATAACGGCTTTGAAAATCTGGTTGGCTTTATCTGAAATCATTATAACTGTTTTTTACAAAGATATGGAAAAATAGAATCTTAGGTTTTGATATATTGATGAATTAACTTAGGCACTTACTCACTACAAAAAAATATTTTTGAAATAATTCTAATATCAAAAAAGTTGCACATCATCAAGGTGCTAACTAATCTTTTTGGGTATGGGTTAGCTTTACCGCAGACCAGCCTGCCCTATCTGCCGACCTTTAGGTAGGCCGGCAAAGGCAGGGGGCCACAAAGAAGAAATATATTTTTATGTAATTGATTATCAGATTATAAGTGTATTAGTTAGACACCTAAGTCAAAAAAAATATTCGACACCCTTCGGGGTCGTAATTCGCATGAAGTCGTGTTTACTATAAATATATGACCCGTTCCGGGTCAATCCATTCTTTGTAAAATAAACCAG
>CAYMXD010000290.1:0-3865 GCA_964394095.1 uncultured Mesohalobacter sp.
TCGATTTAATTCACTCTACTTCACACAAAAAATATTTATATAACTGTTTTATAATGTTTTGCAATACATAGGCGTTAAGTAAGACTAATAGTGTGAATCCTGTCGCGATCACGACAAGCACAAAACCACCCTGACATTTTTGTCAGGGTGGTTTTTATTTTTAAACAAACGTCAAAAGCCATAAGCTTTTGTAAGTGCAGGGTAAAAATAAAAACCAAATTCCGGCAATTTCGCCGGAATGGTTTTGTATTTCCAGCAGTGAACGCATTCAGGATCATGAAATAATCCTGTCGCGATCACATAAAAATGAAAGCCTTAGAGATGTAAGGCTTTTGTTTTTTCTGATTGTAACACAATTGTAACACAATCGACTTCTTAGATTTTTTGTAACACAGTTTTGACTCTGTCGAAATCACAAAAGGGTTTTAGCTTTACTAAGGCTTTTTTAATTTTTTGAATTGTAAAACATATATATTACATTCCAAACCCCTTAAAACCCCATAAAACAATCTTTTCAGTACCAGTAGACTTTTTAGAGTAAAATGTTTTATGTAGCTATACCTTATATACTTTTCATAGATATGTTTATTTCAACTAATGCCATGATGGTTCAAATTTACCGAGGTATTCCACTTTCAAATTGTTGGCACAGCTCAAAAAATTAATAGCCTATAAAGTACAATTAAAAAAATCATTAAAAATTAAAATTCAATCAAAATAAAACCCAATTATGGATATTTATTTCAAAATCAATTTAATTACACCTATGTTAAATTTACAAATACTAATTGATTCCATTTATTTTTTAAAAAATCAATAATCTTTAGACACAATTTTCAGCAGAAAAATATTCATTATATGACAAACCTATGGAATCAACACCGTTAACAAATATACTGAAAAGACCACTAAAAGTATAATGCCTTGTAATATCGTTGTTCTGCCAGTACTTAAAGAAAGTACAATAATAAAAAGCGATAGTAGAAAAAGTACCATCATTTCAGGGTTTAAACCAAGGGAAATAGGGAAACCCATAGCAATTGAAATGACAGAAACCGTAGGAATAGTCAATCCTATTGTAGCTAAAGACGAGCCTAAGGAAAGATTTAAACTATTTTGAAGTTGATTTTTATTGGCGGCTTTTACTGCAGAAATCCCCTCAGGTAGAAGAATTATACTTGCTATAATTATTCCCGATATTTCTTTGGGAGCACCAATATCATAAATAAAGGATTCTAAAGGGTGGGCCATAGATTCTGCCAGCATCACCACAACAACCAACAAGACAAAAAGAAGAATAGCACTTATAATAGCTTTCGTTTTGGTGGGTTCATCTCCATGAATATGATGTATAACTTCATTAGACGTAAAATCACTTTTATGACTAATGGTTTGAGTGTAAAGAAAACTAGCATATAAAATTAAAGTGACTACAGCAACGAAAGCTAATTGACCTGTACTATAGAATGGGCCGGGTACGGCAAGTGTAAAATTAGGTAAAATAAGTGTCAAAACAGAAATAGCGACAAGGACGGTAAGCGCCGATTTTGCGCCTTGAAGAGAGAAAACTTGATTTTTATACTTCAAGCCTCCTATTAAAATTACCAGACCAACCATACCTGTAAGAATAATCATAACCGCTGCAAAAACAGTATCTCTAGCAAGTGAAGATGAGTCTGCGGTTTCTTCCAACATCAGGGAAACAATAATTGAAACTTCAATCATAGTAACAGCTATGTCTAATACAATTGCACCATAAGGCTCGCCTATTTTCTCGGCTACAACCTCGGCATGATGAACGGCTTTTATCACCCCAATAATAAGGCCAACAAAAGCAAATATGTAAAAAGGTGTCCAATGAATGACTTCACCCATGCCAAAAACAATCCATATCAAGACCGGAATTAATAGTGACCAAAACGATACATCGTGTTTTTCGCTTAAATTTTTAAATATGTTTTTCATAAAAGATAGCAGTTGGTTCAGAATAAAACCATTAAATATAATTTAACATAAACAAATATACGTATTGTAAATAAGTATTTAACCTCCGAATGACTAGTAATTTTTTTTTAAAACATTAAATCCCGGTCGATTAATTCTATCCACATATGCGAATTTATTATTTAAATACACTAAGTCATAATGAACTTTCATATATTATATAAATATCTGATTGTCAAATATATTATCTTATTGACTTTAACATTTACTAAAACATAACACTTAACGATTACGTTTTCTTTACTTTATTGGACAAAACATAACCTAGAAAAGTTCGTACTCCGCCAAAATAGACGGAGCCGTTTACTCAAAAAGATCATTTTTTAATTTCATGTTCCCAGAATGCACCACTGATGTCGGTGATTCTAAGTTTATAAATTCTATCTGATAAATCCTTAAAGGCTTTATTTTTTAAATTCAATTTTGCTTTTGCGCCCAAAGGCACAACAAGGCTGTGTGCACCAGATTTTATTTTAGCCACATAATAGTTTGATATATTTTCTTTAGTCAGGCTTGCCAGTTCATTTTGTGTGTATTCCAAAACCCTCTGATCATGATTGTCAAGTAACTCTATACCTATAACCCAAGATCCATAGACATCTACTCCTTCCGTTCTATAGAGATCAAAAGACAGTGTAGACTTATCGAATTTAGCATCACTGATTTCAAGTTTTGGTTTAACAGATTTGTTGTGTAATGCGCCCCAAAGTCCGCCGTGAAATATTTGATTGGTCATTAAAGTCATTCCTATGATAAAAATAGAACCCGCCAAAACAATTTTAGGAAAAAGGTGCTGCTTAATTCTTAAAGACCCGGAACCTAACCAAGAAAACCAATTTCTTTTTGTGAATCTGACATTTTTTGTCACCATATACTTGTCTACGGAATAGATTCCACTTCCTGTTAAAAACAATACAAATCCTGTAGCTATACCTAAAACCCCAATTTGCCACTCGTCTAAACACGTGGTGCCAATCCAACCAGAGCCTAATAGAATGCCCATAGCCAAACCAAATACGCCAATGCTCATAAGTCGAGTAAAGAAACCAAACATAATACATAAGCCAACTATACCTTCAACAATGGTAAATATGACCATGTTTATCCACAGTATGTCAGGGTTTTCAACTAGGTACTGAATTAGTGGCTTTATACCCAGAGCATTAGGTAAAAAGTGATTGAATTTTACCCCAATATAACCGGCTAAATCTGGATCAAGTTTATCAGCTAAAATAGTTCTTCTCCAAAAGGCAGAAAAATAGGTCCAGCCAACAACCAATCGTAATGCCAAAGCCATAAGCCCGGCATCGTTTTTAATGTTATTCATTTTATATTTTATTTATAATTGATAGAATACAGCTAAAGTGCTGAGTTAAAATTTCCGAAAGTTGAAGATCAATTACGAATAAATTTGAATGTTTTGGTATAGTAAATATAATGGAACACCGGTGAGGTTTAGCTTGTAACTTTCTCTATTGGAATATGCACCCATACAAAAATCGTATGCTATGCCAAAAAAATGCTTTTCAATAGATGCATAATCCGGCTGTGGAGATATTGATTTAGAAAGAGTTTGTGAAACCTTAGTTGTTGTAAGCGTCTTACAACTAGTTTGAGACAATGTAGATTGGCTTTTGTTGAGCGTATTTGTTTGTTGAACTCCTAATTCAGCCTGAATAAAATTTCTGAGCTTACAAGGAGAAAATAAAAGCAGTAATGCCAACCCAAAAAGGGGTAAAATTGAATTAATGTTTATTTTTTCCGTGTTTTTAAACATACTGTACAAACATATTAATAAGTTTAGACATGATATGTTATGACCTTCATAATAAAAGCTAAGGTCTTGTTTATCTTGTAATCA
>CAYMXD010000291.1:0-925 GCA_964394095.1 uncultured Mesohalobacter sp.
AGGATTTTCTGGCGTAATGATATTGATATTTTGATCATTTAGGTCTTTCAATAAATATTCTAAATAACCCGTCAATGATTTTGATTTAATAAGAATATTATCGAAACCGGCTTCTTCAAAAACTTCCAAAGACGCTCTCACCGCAGCCATGGACAAAATTGGTGGATTGCTCAATTGCCAGGCTTCAGCTGATTCAATTGGATTAAAAGCTTGCCTCATATTAAAACGTGTGTTTTTATCATGTCCCCACCAGCCTTCAAACCTTGGAATGTTTTTGTTCTTATGGTGTTTTTCATGAATAAAACAACCGCCAAGACTTCCCGGTCCGGAGTTTAAATATTTGTAAGTACACCATACGGCAAAATCTGCACCGATTTCATGCAAATTGGGCTGAATATTCCCTACACCATGGGCTAAATCAAAACCAATTGTAATATTGTATTGATGACATTTATTAGCGATATGCTGCATATCAAAAAACTGTCCGGTATAATAATTGGTGTTTCCTATCAAGACTAAGGCAAGTTCGTTTTGATGCTGTTCTATCAGAGCATCAAAATCTGATAATTCATAATATTGATTGTCATTGGGTTGCCAAAGCACCAGATCTTTCTCGGCATCAAAACCGTGAAATTTCAATTGAGACTGGACGCCGTACAAATCTGATGGAAAAGCATCGGCTTCGATAAGTATTTTTCGCTTTTTTGAAGTTGGCCTGTAAAAGGACACCATCATCATATGCAGATTGACAGACAGCGTGTTCATGATAATGACTTCGCTTTCTTTGGCGCCTACAATTTTGGCCATGGGTTTAGACAAGAACTCGTGGTAGGGCATCCAAGGAAATTCAGCATCTGTATGACCGTCAACGCCGAAGTTTTGCCAGTCTTCTAAGACTTCATTCACAAGAGTTTTGGCCAGTTTA
>CAYMXD010000291.1:935-3849 GCA_964394095.1 uncultured Mesohalobacter sp.
AGTTACAGTTCCAACTAATTCTTGATTTACAAAGTTTGCCAATCTTCCAAAACTTCATTGACATATGTTTTGGCCAGTTTAGGCTGAAGTCCAAGTGAGTTGCCGCAGAAATATAATTTATTGGAACCATTCTTATGTTTAGGAAAGTAAAATTCTGACCTAAAGCGTTTTAAAGTATCTTTTTCATCAAGATATTTTGCAAAGTCTAAGGTGTTTTGGTAGGTCATGTTATTTAAAACTTACGTCTCTAAAGTTAAGTTGAAAACCAGTATCGGGATTTCTATGGATCATATTTACTTTAATGCCATCAAAATTAGATAAATCCTCGAAGGTATTAGCCAGAGCCGGCTCCTCTTTACCTTTAGGGTGATAAGTCCATTCCAGAATTTGAAAATCATCATTGATGTACACTTCATATTTATCACCGGGAGTATAACCTCCTTCCTCGGGATACCTTACAATAAGCTTTGTGGTTTCTTTATTATGAATTGGTGATTTGCTATTTTCAACAACATCATATTTAATATCGTCCCAGACCAAATGAAAAGGAAATAAAAGCCAAAAACTGTCATTGACGAAAGCCCTGTCCGTGTCTATATATTCTTCTTTAATATTGCCTCTCTGATAACTTATATTGTTGTCTTTACTGTTTAAGGTGACTTTGCCTGATTTAGGATTCCATTCCCATCTTCTAAGGCTTTCATTTTCACCGGGATTGACAACAAAGCTGAAATTGACCTTTTCAACCTTATCCCAGTTTTCGTATCCATAAGCGTTTGCGATTCTGGTTAGGATTGTTTCTACCTTCTCAGATTGATTAGGTTTTGAGGTTTCATTTGAATTATTGGTATCTTTTTTACATGAAAATATAAAAAGAAAGATAATTGATAGAAGACTTATTTTTTTCATGATTATAAATTATTGTGATAAACTATTAGTAAAATTATACAAAACTTTAAGTACGGGATGAGTTTTTTCAGTTGTCGGAAGAAGAAACAGACTATCCAGGTTTAGACTAGAATGGCCCAAAATATCTTTAATTTCATCATCTCCTACTTTTTTATAAGCCATAGACCAGTCTTTAAATTGTCTTGTTTTTAGTTTACCGGAGTCTAATAAAATTAATTCATTATGCCTAGAGTCTTTCTTGATACTGTCGTAAACCTCATCAATTTCCGTAGACTGTCCTTCTATGTACTGAATAAATTTTCCTTGTATCAGCAACAATATACCTGTAATAGCAAGGCGCTTATTTTTTTCTCTAATTTGAAAAAGCATATTCTCAATATCTTGATTTGTAAGAACTTGAGATTGGACACTCATGTAAGAGACGAATTTTAAATCTGTCAAAATTTTTTTTTTGTAAAATAGTAAATTTATTTAAAACATTTCATCAATAACTTGTATTTATATCGGCTGTAAATACACTGACAATAATACTTATTATGATAAAGATACAAAAACAAAAATTGATAATTAATCTCTTACAGCAATACATTTTATTATGAGAATCTAAAGTTTTTTAAGCTTCTGTACTTAAACAATTTAGATTAATGAATAATTTATCTTAATTTTGTAGAATGATCTAAATAAAGCATGAATCAAAAAACAACCCTTAAAAAACTTGCGAAAGAGCTAAATGTTTCGGTGTCTACAGTTTCTAAAGCACTTAATGACAGCTCGGAGATAAGTACAAAAACTATAAAAAGAGTAAAAGAGCTTGCAAAGTTATATGGCTATAAGCCAAATCCGGTTGCCGTGAGTCTTAAAAGGAACAAGACTTTTACTTTGGGTATTTTAATGCCCGACATACTGAATCATTTTTTTGCAAAAGTCTTGTATGGTATTGAGCAAAAAGCAAGTGAAAGTGGTTATAAAATTATCACCTGTCTCACTAATGAATCTCTAGGTAAGGAGAAGCAGTACCTTAATATGCTTGAATATAATCAAGTTGACGGTATAATTGCGGCACTTAGTCGAGAAACTCAAGTAAAAAAAGATTTTCAACATTTTGAAGAATATACCCAAACCGGCAAACCCTTGGTGATGTTCGACCGTATTACAGATAAAATAGTATGCGACAAAGTCTTAGTTGATGACCACAAAGCCGCTGAAGGGGTTTTTAAATACCTGGTTAGCCAAGGCAGAACAAAAATAGCTGTAATTTCTACTATACCACATCTAAGTGTAAGTATGGCCAGATTTGAAGGGATTGAAAAACTAGCAAAAAAATCTCCTGTGGAGATATCAACACTTATGATAGATGATGCCTCAGAAGCTGAGAAGAAAGTAATGACTTTTTTCAATGAAAATAAATTTGATGCTGTAATTGGTTTAGATGAAACTGCGGCGTCTATTGCGATTAATACAGCTAAACACCTAAATATTGTTATACCAAAAGAGCTTGCAATTGTAGGTTTTACCGATGGCCTTTTAGCAAACAATGCCTATCCTAAAATGAGTGTTGTTTCTCAACATGCTATTGAACTTGGCGAAAATACTGTGAAATTACTTCTAGAAAGAATGACTCATAAAGATGCTAAGCCTGTTAGATTTATACAGCCAACTACACTAATTAAACGAGCATCTTCTGAATAGCCTATCGTGTTGTACCTCTCAAAACAATTTTTGTGGGCAGCACCAATTCTGAGTTAGCCTTGTCCTGATATTCCCCTTTTACAATTTTATTTAGAAGTAATTCTGCTGCTTTTTCACCCATATTGAAACTAGGCTGAGACACTGAAGTTAACTCAGGCGTAAATAAGTTACTGTAATGCAAGTTACCAAAGCCTATAACTTCTATATCCTCAGGTATTTTATAGCCTAGTTTTATTAGAGATTTAATGCAAAGCATAGCATAGTTATCAGTAGAACAAAAGAAGGCCTCCGGCATTGTTTTGAGTTTTGAAAGAAA
>CAYMXD010000292.1:0-3841 GCA_964394095.1 uncultured Mesohalobacter sp.
AGTTTGATTAAATCAATGCTGCGTACCATGGTTTTAATAGCTGTAATTGGTGTTTTAGCCTATGATATTATTGACAACGCAGCCCATTTTGGCGGAGCGCTTGGCGGTGTAATTACTGGGCTTTTACTCATTAAGAAACAAGTAACTATTCCATACAAACCTTCAATACTCATTAGGGTTTTCGGTTTGGTATCAGGTTTAATTTTACTGTTTGGCGTTGCTCTAATTATTATTCGAATTTTCTAAAAATTATTGACCAAATCATAAGCTCAAATAAAACTGATCTATAAAATTTACAGATATTTGTAAATCGCAAGAATGCGAAAACATTTTAATTTATTTTAGCCAATAATTAGTTTTTCTTTAATAAATATCAAAACATAAAACAGAAGAATTAAATATATTTTTGTGCTCTATGATAACTTATCAAAAAGCGGACAAAAATTTATATTTGGATTTCAAGCATGAGCTTGTACGTCTCTATATTGATACATTCACTAATGGGATATCTGCTCAACACATCACCACTGAAGATGCTGAACATTATCTGAAAAGTTTATTTGAGGTCGGTTACGGCATTTTTGGGTTTTCGCACGACAAACTTATTTCTGCCCTAATATCAACCCCCACAAGCTACGATAAAGAACGGCCGGAAAACATCAAACAATCTTACACCGATGAAGACAGTTTATATATTGCTGAAGTTTTAGTAGACAAAAATTTCAGAGGGCAGGGTTTAGGTAAACAACTAATGCAGGTTTTCGATGAGCAATTAGATAGACAGGTTAAACACGTCTTATTAAGAGTATGGCAGGATAATCAAAAAGCTGTGGCGCTTTATGAAAAATCCGGTTTTAAATCCTGTGGTCACATCGTCCAAGAAAAATTCAGGCCCAACAGCAAGGAGAAATTTACAATGCATAAAAATTATATGATAAAGTCGTATTATACCAATTTAACTCACAAATGTCTTTAATAAAACACCATAAGTATACTACCGACGTATATTTTAAGGATTCCGCACTTGCGGGAGACATTAAAATAACATTCGGTATTAGACCATTATTATGAAAGAATTTAATATCAAAACACCGAATCTCATTGATGGTGATCCGGAAGATAAACGTCAGGAAATTTTAGCCTATTTCAACCGTACTTTCGATCTGGACGACAAGCTTTACGAGACCTTAAAAGATGAAAAAGCTTTTTACAAACGCGCTGATCCGCTTAGGCATCCGCTTATTTTTTACTTTGGACATACCTCTTGTTTTTATGTCAATAAACTGGTATTGGCCGGGCTTCTGCCGAGTCATATCAATCCGGACTTTGAGTCTATGTTCGCTATTGGTGTGGATGAGATGTCTTGGGACGATCTGAATGAGCAGAACTATAACTGGCCAAAAGTTGATGACGTAAGACAATACAGGCAAACGGTGAAATCGACGATTACCAAGCTTATTGAAGAACTTCCCTTGAATATGCCCATCAGTTGGGAAAATCCGTTTTGGCCTATAATTATGGGTATTGAACACCAAAATATTCATATCGAAACCTCGTCTGTACTGATAAGACAATTGCCGATAGACATGCTTCAGGATGGTATTTTTGGTGAAATTTCTCCGGACAACGAAACAATTGTTCAAAACGAATTGATTGAGGTTGAAGGCAACGACGTACATTTAGGAAAACCTCACGGACATCGGTTCTATGGTTGGGATTTAGAATATGGAAGTTTTACTGAAAATGTCGAAGATTTTAAAGCTTCTAAACATTTGGTGTCTAATGCTGAATTTTTAGAGTTCGTCAAAGACGATGCTTATCAAAATAAAAACTATTGGACGGAAGAAGGCTGGTCGTGGAAAACATACAAAAACGCAGAATACCCCCAATTCTGGCTAAAAGACGGTAAACACTACAAACTACGATTGATGACCAAAGAAATCCCGATGCCATGGAGTTTCCCGGTTGAAATCAATTATCTGGAAGCTAAAGCCTTTTGCAATTGGAAATCGGCCAAAACCGGAAAAAAACTTCGCTTGCCTACTGAGGCGGAATGGTATCGACTTCTTGAAATCAGTCAGGTCAATGATGTGGACAAATGGCAAGAAGCGCCGGGTAATATCAATTTTGAGCATTATACCTCGCCTTGCCCGGTTGACAAATTTTCATTTGGTGATTTTTATGACCTCTTGGGCAACGTCTGGCAATGGACAGAAACACCCATCACCGGTTATCCGGGCTTTAAGGTGCATCCGTTATACGATGATTTTTCTACACCAACTTTCGATGGCAAGCACAATATCATTAAAGGAGGCTCGTGGATTTCAACCGGAAACGAAGCCACACTTCACGCCCGATACGCGTTTAGACGACACTTCTACCAGCATGCAGGATTCCGTTATGTAGAGTCTGAACATGAACCACAAATAAGAGTAGACAGCTATGTGACTGACGAGGAGGTCGCCAATTCCTGTGAAGCCAATTACGGTGAAGATTATTTGGGCTTCAAAAAACCGGCACTTCAAGTGCTTGATGTACTACAAGATAAAATTGACACCCCATCCGACAAGAAATTATTAGACTTAAACTGCGACACAGGTCGATTGGCGTTTGAAGCGTCTAATATGTTTAAAGAGGTTACTGCTATTGACTCTTCTGCTCGTTTTATTCAGCCTGCTGTTGAATTACAGGAAAATGGATTGTTACGATACGTCATTAAAGACGAAGGCGAATTACAAGTCTTTAAAGATATGCTTTTAGAGGATTTAAATTTAAATCCGGAAGCTACACCTGTTCATTTTATGCAGGATGATGCCATGAAACTGAAGAAAACCTATTCGGGTTACGATGTGGTTTTAGCCTTCAATTTACTTGAAGAATTACAGGATGCTTCTGTGTTTCTAAAAAGCATTCACGAACGATTGAATAAAGATGGAATTTTAATTATAGGCTCAACATATGAATGGGATGAAACAGTAAGTCCAAAAGAAAAGTGGCTGGGAGGTTTTAAAAAAGACGGTGAACCGGTAAGGTCATTTGAAGCTTTGAACGCTATTTTGTCTGAAAACTTTAAACGCACCGAAGAGCCTTTTGACCTGACATACATCAATAGACAATCAAGTCGAAATTTTGACATTAAAATTTCCGAAATCAGTATTTGGAGGAGAAAATAGCCTCAGTATCCCTATTTATTTAACAAAACTTTGTTTAATTTTTTGGTGTAAAAATTAAACATAAGTTTTATTTTTGTGTAAAACAGATTACAATGCCAACACAGTCCAAATCAAAAAAGACAAAATCCAAAGCAGACATTATAGATGCTTACATGGATTATGTTTTAGACCATGAACATGAACCCAAGTCAGTTTACAAGTTCGCTAAGGATCTTAAAATGAAGGAAGCAGACTTTTATAGTCACTTCGGAAGTTTTAAAGGTCTAAAGCAACACATCTGGGACAGTTTTTACCATAATACCATTGAAGTCATTTCCAAAGCCGAAGGTTATGAGGAGTATAGTAGCAGAGAAAAAATGCTCATATTTTTCTATACCATGTTTGAAGTACTCACTGCTAATAGAAGCTACGTTCTCTTTACGATAGAGGAGGCAAATGACATGACTAAAAACATGTCTCAACTGAAAAGTTTAAGAAAAAAAATCAAATCATTCACAAAAGAGCTTATTCAGGTTGATAATGATGATAAGCAAATCAGCTTATTAAAAAGAAATGAGGGTGTATTTTCTGAAGGGGCATGGATTCAGTTTATGTTCTTACTAAAATTTTGGATGGATGATAACTCTGCCGAATTTGAAAAAACAGACATTGCCATAGAAAAGTCGGTG
>CAYMXD010000293.1:0-3548 GCA_964394095.1 uncultured Mesohalobacter sp.
ATTTTAAAACCATAATTAAATCCAAACAACTTATTTATTTGCTTATCTGTAACACCTAAATCGTTTAAAGGCACATGGTTTATTGTTTCAAATACATTAGGATAAAAAGTTATTTTAACCATATTAGACGGCTGGGGCATTGCTCCAAATAAAAACGTTTCTGCTGTCGATGCTGCAAAAACACCTTTTATAGACAGTTTACAAAAAAAGTACCCAACGGCTACCTTGAGAACAGACGGGATGAATGTCGGTTTACCTGAAGGGCAAATGGGAAATTCTGAAGTTGGCCATATGAATCTTGGTGCCGGACGAATAGTTTATCAAGATCTTGTTAAAATTAACATGGCTGTAAAAAATGATACCTTAAAAGAGCAAGAACCCATTAAAGAAGCTTTTGAATACGCAAAAAAAAATAATAAAGCTGTACACTTTTTAGGCCTTGTAAGCAATGGCGGAGTGCATTCACATATCAATCACCTTAAAGGTTTAGTGAAAGCAGCAGGAGATTTTGATCTGCCTGATACATTTGTTCATGCATTTACAGATGGTCGAGATGTCGATCCTAAATCTGGCGAAGGGTTTTTAAAAGAACTCAATGAATATCTTAAAGATTATCCTACAAAACTAGCCAGTGTAATTGGAAGATATTACGCCATGGATAGAGACAAACGCTGGGAAAGGGTTAAACTTGCCTACGATTTGATGGTTAACGGAAAAGGGCAAAAAACTAAAAATGCAGTAGAAGCTGTTAAGCAAAGTTATGAAGACGGTGTAACGGATGAATTCATAAAGCCAATAGCCGTTTATGAAAACAATGAGCCCGTATCTACTATAAAAGAGGGTGATGTTGTCATGTTCTTTAATTTTAGAACCGATAGGGGAAGACAGTTAACACAGGCTTTATCTCAAAAAGACTTCCCAGATTACGACATGAAGACTTTAGATTTAAAGTTTTATACCATGACTAAGTACGACGATACATTTAAAGGGATCAACGTGATTTATACCAAAGACAATATCAAAAACACTCTTGGAGAAGTTTTGGAAACGCATAAGAAAACACAGTTAAGGGCAGCAGAAACTGAAAAATATCCGCATGTCACCTTCTTCTTTTCCGGTGGACGTGAAGACGCCTTTGAAGGCGAAAAAAGAATTATGGTAAATTCACCAAAAGTAGCCACATACGACCTCCAACCCGAAATGAGTGCTTATGAACTCAAAGATAAATTAATTACAGAAATAGATAATCAAAGTTCAGATTTCATGTGCATCAACTTTGCCAACCCCGATATGGTTGGGCATACCGGCGTTTTTGAGGCTGCTGTAAAAGCTTGTGAAACCGTAGATGCCTGCATGAAGGAATTGGTAACTCATGCCGAAGATAAAGATTATACCCTTATAATTATAGCAGATCACGGCAATAGTGAAACCATGGAAAACCCGGATGGGTCACCAAATACTGCTCATACAACAAACCCTGTTCCTTTAATTTTAGTCGATCAAGATATTAAACAGATTAAATCTGGAATTTTAGGAGATATCGCTCCAACTGTTCTTAAATTGATGGGGATAGAGCAACCTGAAGATATGACACAAAAACCCTTAGTTTAATTCAATTATGAAATATTTTATTCTATTTATTTGTAGCATATCATTTGCAAATTTTTCATCCGGACAAGACAATATCATTGGTGAAATCAACAAAAGTGATATTTTAAAATCTGAGCACAGCTCTTGGTTTAATGAGGTTTACAGTTCCTATACTCCAAAGTCTGAAACAATTGAAGAATTAACCCATATATTTAAAAAGAACGACTTTCAGGTCGATGTCTATTTTGGCACTTGGTGCTCAGACAGTCAACGCGAAGTTCCTAAACTCATAAAACTTTTGGAAGAAAACCAATTCAATTTTAAAAATCTAAATCTGATTGGCGTAGATCGAGACAAAATTATTCCCGGCATTACAGAACAAAAACAAGAGGAATTGAATGTGTTTAACGTTCCTACAATTATTGTATATCAAGAGGATAAAGAAGTAAATCGTTTTGTTGAGTATGCACAGGAAAGTTTGGAAGAAGACCTGCTAAAAATATTTTCAAAAACACCTTATAAGAACTCTTATCACAACTAAATATGTTTTCTGCAAATAATCCAAAAATAGCTATAGATTTTGATGGAACTATAGTTGAAAGTAAATATCCAGATATTGGAAAGCCCAAAATGTTTGCTTTCGAAACTTTAAAAAAGCTTCAAGACAAGGGCTACATCCTTATTCTTTGGACATTTAGATACGGCAAAGAGCTCGATGAAGCGGTAGAGTTCTGCAAAGATAATGGCATCGAATTTTATGCTGTAAATGAAAGCTACCCGGGCGAAGAGTACAAAGCCGGAAAAATGAGCCGTAAAATAGATGTGGATATTTTTGTTGACGATAGAAATATAGGTGGAATGTTAAGCTGGGGTGAAATCTATCAAAAGATCACAAATGCCAAATTGGACATTGAGAAACCATCAAAAAGCTTTTTAAGTAAATTGTTTAAAGGTTAATTTCTATTTATGATAAAAATTAAAACTGCCGAAGAGATTTCATTAATGAGAGAAAGTGCATTAATTGTCTCCAAAACCTTGGGCATGCTGGCAAAAGAAGTAAAACCAGGAGTATCTACACTTTATCTGGATAAATTAGCAGAAGAGTTTATAAGAGATCACGGCGCCGTCCCAGGCTTTCTAGGTTTATACGATTTTCCTAACACCTTGTGTATGAGTCCTAATGCGCAGGTGGTTCATGGTGTTCCCTCAAACGACATTTTAAAAGATGGTGACATCATCTCCATAGACTGCGGTGCTATAAAACATGAATATTATGGTGATCATGCCTATACCTTTGAAGTTGGTGAAGTTAATGAAGACACAAAACACCTCTTAAAAGTCACAAAAGAAAGTTTATACATAGGCATTGACCAATTTCGTAGAGGTAAACGTGTTGGCGATGTTGGCTATGCCATACAAAAACACGCAGAAGACCATAATTATGGCGTGGTAAGAGAACTTGTAGGTCATGGCTTAGGCAGAAAAATGCACGAAGACCCTGAGATGCCCAACTATTGAAAAAGAGGTCGGGGAAAGAAATTTAAAAAAGGCATGACCGTAGCCATTGAACCCATGATTAACCAGGGAACTAGGCGCATTAAACAACTGAAAGACGGCTGGACTATACTCACGGCAGACGGTAAACCCAGTGCTCATTTTGAACATGATGTGGCCCTTATTAATGGTGAACCTAAGCTACTTTCAACTTTCGATTATATATATGATGCATTAAATATTGTTTCAGATGAAGAAGATGAATTTAGGATGGATAAATAATCAAGATTATATATAAAATCACCTATGAAAGACAAGGTATCTATTACAGAAACTGAAATTTTATCACAACGATGGTACAGTCTTAAGAAAATAACTTATCAATACAAAACAAAACAAGGTGATCTACAAACCGTTGACAGAGAAGTTTACGACCGTGGAAATGGTGTCGCTGTTTTACTCTA
>CAYMXD010000293.1:3558-3838 GCA_964394095.1 uncultured Mesohalobacter sp.
ACAAACAGTAATCCTTACCAAGCAATTTAGATTGCCAACCTATCTCAACAAAAATGAATCTGGTATGATGATAGAAGTTTGTGCGGGTACTTTAGACGAAAAAAACCCAGATGACTGTGTAAAACGAGAAATTGAAGAAGAAACAGGTTACAAGATAGAGCAGGTAAAAAAAATATTTCAATCCTATATGTCTCCCGGTGCCGTAACCGAAATTCTTCATTTTTATCTTGCAGAATATAAGGAGGACATGAAAGTTAGTGAGGGTGGAGGATTAGACGAA
>CAYMXD010000294.1:0-3837 GCA_964394095.1 uncultured Mesohalobacter sp.
CAATATGCAGAGCCATGCGGGAAGTGTTCAGTTTGCCGTCAAAACGGGGTTTTGTCTAATAAAAGTGACAGTGATTTGAAATTTTTACAGCTTGAAATAGAGTCCCTTTTAGAATCTGATCCAAAAAATTCTACCGATCTTTTCAATAAATTGAATTGCAGTAAATCCGTTTTTTTGATATTAATGGAAAATATGCTAAATGAAAAAATAATAGAAGTAACAAGTACTAATTTATATAAACTAAGACAATGAGAGATTTAAAAATACTATTTATGGGCACGCCAGAATTTTCTGTACCCATGCTAGAGGCCATATATAAAAGTAATCATGATCTAGTAGGCGTTGTGACTGCTGTAGATAAGCCTGCAGGGCGGGGGCGTAAAATAAGCAAATCTGCAGTTAAAAAATATGCAGAAGGCAAAGCTATTCCTGTATTTCAGCCTGAAAACCTAAAATCAGATAAATTTTTAGAGGAAATTAAAAGCCTTAACCCAAACCTTATCGTAGTTGTAGCTTTTAGAATGTTACCTAAACAGGTTTGGGACTACCCAGAATATGGTACTTTTAATCTTCATGCATCTCTACTTCCCCAATATAGGGGTGCAGCACCAATTAATTGGGCTATAATAAACGGAGAAAAGCAAACTGGGCTTACGACTTTTTTTATAGACGATAACATTGATACCGGAGCAATTATAGATCAAGCGAAATTAACTATTGAAGCTAGTGATAATGTAGAGGATGTTTATACTAAAATGTTGCCAAAAGGAAGTGAATTAGTCATGTCAACGATTAACAAAATAGCTGAGGGTTCTATAAAAACAAGAGTACAACAAAATGATAACGAATTGAAAATGGCGCCTAAATTGAATAAACAGAATACAAGAATTAATTGGTCTGATACGGCTGAGAACATATACAATTTGGTAAGAGGTTTAGCACCTTTTCCCTTAGCTTGGACAATTTTATCGAATAATGAGGCCAAAATTCTATGCAAAATTTCTGAAGTAGCCTATGAACATAAAACCCACAACTCAAAAAATGGTCAAATTACTGTAGAAAATAAATCAATTTTTGTGGCAGTAAAAGATGGATTTATTGAAATTAAAAAAGTTAAGTTATCGGGCAAACGTTTACTTAAGGTTAAGGATTTGCTCAATGGGTATGTAATAGATAAGGGTTCAGAAATGCAATAATCGTCTAATAAAGCCATTTTATGTTAAAATAAAGTTAAAATATTTAACAAATTATTATATTTATTGCTCAAAGCCTTGTGTAGGTTGATTTTACATATAAATTTGTAAGCAGTTATTGTATAAATTAATCTAAAAACAATTATTATGAACAAAACAAACTTAATCGACGCAATGGCAGAAGACGCTGGTGTATCAAAAGCAGCTGCAAAAAAAGCCTTAGAATCTTTTTTAAACCACGTAGAAGGTGCTTTATCTAAAGGTGATCGTGTGTCATTGGTTGGATTCGGTTCTTGGTCTGTTTCTAAAAGAGCAGCTCGTGAAGGAAGAAACCCACAAACAGGTAAAACAATTAAAATAGCTGCTAAAAATGTAGTAAAATTTAAAGCGGGTTCTGATTTACAAAAAGCTGTTAATTAATTTTAACCAGCCAGAATACATTTAAGACCTTATTTGATTATAAGGTCTTTTTTTATCTATAATATTCAAATCTATAGTTTCATATGTCTGAAATAACAATAAAAAAAGGTGATATACTTATCAGTAAACCCAATATTCTTGGTGATGTTACTTTCAACAGATCAATTATTTTAATTGTTGATTTTAATATGGAAGGCGTTGTGGGTTTTATGATAAATAAACCTTTAGATGAAGATTTGAATCAATTGATGCCGGATATACATCAGGATTTCAAAGTATTTGACGGTGGACCGGTTGAACGGGATAAACTTTATTTTATCCACAATGTCCCAGAACTGATTTCTGGAGGTATTCACATTAAAGATAATTTATTTTGGGGTGGTAGTACTATGGAAGTGACAGAGAAAATAAACTCTGGGCAATTAAATCCATCGCACATTAAATTTTTCCTAGGTTATTCAGGTTGGGGGGCTTTACAGTTAGAAGATGAAATAGAACATGATGTTTGGCTTCAGCAAACTAAAATGAAATCTGATGAAATCATTACATGCGATTCTGCATCCTTTTGGAACGAAAAGGTTAAAAAAATAGGAGGGGAATATTTGATATGGTCAAATGCTCCAGAAAACCCTAATTATAATTAATTAAAACTAAGCCAGTCTAGCCTGAGCATTCAACTTTCCTACAAAGCTTTTAGCGACTTTAGAATCATATTCTTTTTTCCTATATTTACTTACAGTTTGAATCCCTTTTATGGCGTTTGTCATAAACATTTCGTCTGCTTTTTGCAATTCAAATGGAGAAATGCTTTCTTCTTTTAATTCAAAATCTTTAGATTTATTGATAATCTCAATTAGCTTTTCTCTTACTACCCCTTTCAAACAGCCATCACTTAAAGGTGGTGTTTTTATGATGTTGTCTTTTACAAGAAAAATGTTCGCATTCGTAAATTCAATTACAGATTTCTTTTCGTTAAGAAGAATACAATTATCATAGCCGTTTTCATCTGCGTAAATACTTGCTAGAATATTTACAAGTTTATTGTTTGTCTTTAGCCTTGAAAGTAATCCCGAATTGACAAAGTGATCTTTAAAAAGTTCAATTTCACAGAAGTTCTCATCTAATATAAAAAAAGGATTTTCAATAGCTTCGCAGGATACAATATAGTCTATTTCTCTGCTGTCAGGTTTATAAAGGCCACCAATTTTTCGACTGATATTTATTTTTACTTTGGCAGGTTTTTGGTCTAATTTGTTCTCTTTTATAAGTTCTAGAATCTTTTCTTCTAAAAATTCAGGAGAAAATTCCATTGGAATTTGCATTCTTAAAAGACGCATGGAAGACATGAGCCTAAAATAATGTGTTTCCCAAAAAATTATTTTTGAATTTATGACTCTTATAGTCTCAAATAATGCGTCGCCGTATTGAAAACCTCTATTAAGATAAGATATGTTAGAATTCTCAGGACTTAGCAGCTCACCATTAATATTGATCATATATAAACTATACTATTTTGAACCCAAAACCTGCTTAAGATCAGCAACCATATTTTCCCATAGCATTTTGCTTTCTTCAATTTCATCTTCTTCGGCAAAATCGGTTATCATTAGGGACACATCCTTGGTAATTTCATCAACTTGTATTCGCATTTCAAAATAACAAGGCGTATCATCATCATCTGTCCATCTCATTTTTATGCGTTCACCACTCTTTTTTGTTAGTAATTTAGCTTCTTCTTCACTCTCGCCCCACATAAAGGTGTACAATTCTCCTCTTGAGTTTATATTATCAGCAAACCATTCACTTAGACCTGATGGTGTAGAAATATATTGGTACAATAAACTTGGAGAAGCCTGAATAGGAAATTCTAGCTCATACTTTACTTTCTCGTCCATAATAATCAATTATTTTGAAAGCAATATATGGAATTATTTGATAGGGCAAAAGCAAAAGCATAAAAATCGAAAATTATAGAAACCTTATAGCAAAATATTAAGTTATAATTTTTCTTAAATAATATTTTCGAGTTTAGATTGTTCTGAATTATATAAATTTTATATTTGCAAATTCAAATTTGGCGAGGTAGCTTCCCGAAATATCGGGACAAGCAACTTCGCTAACCTCTGGCGAGGTAGCTCAGTTGGTTAGAGCGTCGGATTCATAACCCGGAGGTCGGCAGTTCGATTCTGCTCCTCGCTACAATAAAGCCCTCAGAGATGAGGGC
>CAYMXD010000295.1:0-3813 GCA_964394095.1 uncultured Mesohalobacter sp.
ATAAGAAACACCAGTGAATTACGGTTTGAAGTCCGTTTGGCAATAAACTGATAAATGGTAAATACCAGCGCCATCAAAGCCGAATTGACCAAAACCGCAAACCACATCCCAAAAGCCGTGGAGTAATACAACCAAAACGTGGTGATGATATTGAAGACAAAAAAAGTAATATAGGCTGAAATAAAACTTTTGAACAAAAGCCGTTTAGGTTTTTTTATCCGCAATTGATAAAACACAATCAATAACGGCACAAAGCCTAAAAATATAATGGGCGAAAACCCATAAGTAGGCCAGGCCAAGCTCAATAAAAGACCTGAAAGTAAAAGAAGACCAATTTGCTTTATGTTCATGCGGATTATTGGAATAAATCACAAATATAAGTTTCTCATTTTTTTGAAAGGTCATGTTTTGAATTTATTAAATACAGGATTTAAAATTTAATCCACACATAATTTTAATTAAAGCGGCATAAAGATTGTTGTCCTTTATAAAAAGATAAGAATGTTTAAAGCTATTCTAACTATTTATGTGCTGCTCTTATGTATCTCTTGTCAAGATTTTGAAAGATATGAAGATATAGAAAATACGGAAAAAGGTTTTGTTGAAAACTATTCCCAATCTGACATAAATAGAAGTATAGAAATAGATTTTTCTTTGTCTGCTGAAAAGTTTTTAGAGAACATAGAATCCAAATTAGGGCGAAACATCTGCAATAATCATCGGTTTTTAGCCCATTTCAACTATCAGGATAAAGTCATTTACTTTGAAGTTTTTATGCTAAAAGGTTGCGACAACTTCCTGCCAAGTTGTAATAAAAGTTCGATTACTACTGTCATAAGTAATTCTGGCGAGGTGTCAAGCGAAGGAATAGCATTTGATAATAATGATAAGCTAAGTCAAAATATTTACACATTTACACAAGAAAGATCTCTTTACAGAAATAAAGAATATCAGCTCTACGAACTTTACTGGGGGGATAAAACTGATCCGGCATTGACAAAGGAAGTCCTCTATGGTATTTTAAGAGGAATTGAAGTTTACAAAAACAAACATGCAAATTTTAAAACAAGCATTGTACTCAATTCAAGGCTTTATCAAGCTCCACCGCCACCACCACCTCTACCTTTAAAATATCGTGAATAATTTGATAGGTCTACCCATTTAAAACTAAAAAAATTAATATTTAATTTGCTCTACTTTCAGTGTTCCATAAATAAATTGATGAGTCTATTAAATTATTAAAATCAGAATAGGGTAATAAAGAAAACCCTTAAAACGATTTTGATTTTATATATATTAAAGCTCATGTATAAATCCATGAGCTGAGCAGTAATTACGCTCAATATTATAAAGCCCATAAATTTAATGGAGAACTTTAAAAATGATATTAGCTCATTAGTAATGGTTTGAACCATTTAGTCTTAAAAAAATTGATAATACTTATCTAAATACTGAGAACCAAATGGGTAAGGCAATAATTTAAAATATGTTTACAAATAAATTATTGCATTGCTCTCACCGCATCCTTCGCAAAATAACTGGCAATCAAACTCGCACCGGCTCGTTTAATAGCCGTAAGCTGCTCCATCATCACCGCGTCATGATCCAGCCAGCCTTGTTGGGAAGCCGCTTTTATCATGGCGTATTCACCACTAACTTGATAAACCGCTAGGGGTTGCTCAATGCTGTTGGCCAAATCTCTGACGATATCCAAATAGCATAAACCCGGTTTAACCATCACAATATCAGCGCCTTCTTCAATATCCAAAAGTGTTTCCGTGATGGCTTCTTTGCGGTTAGCGGGATTCATTTGATAAGTGCTTTTATCTTTAGGCACATCAGCTTCATCGACGGGAGCAGAGTCTAAAGCATCTCGAAATGGCCCGTAAAAGGCTGAGGCGTATTTTGCAGAATAGCTCATGATTCCTGTATCGTCAAAACCGTTTTTCTCTAAGAGTTCACGTATCGCAACAATTCGTCCGTCCATCATATCACTTGGAGCCAGCATATCGGCACCGGCTTGTGCGTGACTTAACCCCATTTTAGCCAACATTTGAACGCTTTCGTCATTTATAATTTTTCCGTTGCTTACAATACCGTCGTGCCCTAAAGATGAAAACGGGTCTAAGGCCACATCGGTCATCACGTACATTTCTGGAACAGCGTCTTTTATGGTTTTGATGGCTTGTTGCATCAGTCCGTTGTCGTCTATCGCCGTTAATCCTGTGTTGTCTTTCAACTTATCGTTTACTTTTACAAACAGCAAAACCGACTTTAATCCCATAGCCCATAAATCTTTCACCTCTTGCTTAATAAGGTCAAGGCTCATGCGATAATAGTTGGGCATGGAGGCGATTTCTTGCTTATGGTTTTCGCCTTCAACAATAAATAAAGGCACGATAAAATCGTCGGGGTGCAAGCGCGTTTCTTTGGCTAAATCTCTTATAGCTTGACTCTTTCTAAGTCGTCGTGGGCGTTGATACGGATACATAAGTTTATGAATTTATCCAATCTTTTGGATGTTGTAATACGTTTATTAATTGGTCTTCAGGTGTGTTTTTCTCAGGTTGATGGTCATATCGCCATTGCACATGTGGCGGCAAACTCATCAAAATACTTTCTATACGGCCATTGGTTTTGAGTCCGAACAATGTGCCTTTGTCGTGCACCAAATTAAACTCAACATAACGACCACGACGGATTTCTTGCCAATCGCGGTGATGTTTTTCATACGGCATATCCTTTCGTTTCTTGACAATTGGAATATAAGCTTCAAGAAAACTATCGCCAACATCGGTCACAAAATCATGCCATTGGTCAATGTTTCTTTTAGCATTGGGTTTCAGATAATCAAAAAACAACCCGCCAATGCCTCGACCTTCGTTACGATGGTGATTCCAGAAATATTCATCGCATCGCTTTTTATACTGAGGGTAAAAGTCAGAGTCGTGATGATCACAAGCCGTTTTACAGACGTGATGAAAATGCTTGGCATCATCTTCAAATAAATAATACGGCGTCAAATCTAACCCCCCACCAAACCATTGATCTGCCATTTTTCCTGACTTATCAAGCATCTCAAAATATCGCCAATTGGCGTGAACCGTTGGCACAAATGGGTTTTTAGGATGAAGCACCAAACTTAACCCACAGGCAAAAAAATCAACATCTTCCACATTAAAATAGTTTTGCATAGATTTGGGTAAGGACCCGTGAACAGCAGAAATATTTACCCCGCCTTTTTCAAACACATTCCCATTTTGAATAACGCGGGTTTTTCCGCCTCCACCTTCAGCTCTTTCCCATTCGTCTTCCTGAAATTTAGCTTTGCCATCGATGTCTTCAAGTGCAGAAGTAATCCGGTTTTGAAGATTTAAAATATAGGTGTAAAAGAGATCTTTCATAAAATTTTTATGTATTACAAATATAATTGAATTCTAAACGAGAAACAGCTAAATACATTTTGAGTTTGTTAAACATTAAATAAACCTAAACTTTAATCTTGCAAATGTGCTTGGCTCTCCTAAATTTGTTTTAAAATCATTAAGATGAAGTTCAATACCAAAACCATCCACGGCGGCCAGGGTAATATAGACCCGGGGTATAATTCTGTGATGCCTCCTATTTACCAAACCTCAACCTATGCCCAAAGTTCGCCCGGCGTGAATAAAGGTTACGAATACTCCAGAAGTGCCAACCCCACACGAACGGCCCTGGAACGCTCAATAGCTTCGATTGAAAATGGACAACACGGCCTGGCCTTTGGTTCTGGTCTGGCAGCCATAGATGCCATTTTAAAATTACTAAAGCCCG
>CAYMXD010000296.1:0-3806 GCA_964394095.1 uncultured Mesohalobacter sp.
TTTTGTTTTTGTAACTTTTTTTTTTAGCCATTTAATGAAGTTGAAAAATTCTTAGACAAACAAAAAATTGAGTATTTTAATATAGGTCGCTGTGTTAGACAGCGATTTATGACTGTAGAACACAACAATCAAAGCTTTAAGTTTGATGTGGCTAAATGTAGAGATTTATGGTTTAAAACCTCATTTGAGTTCGATAAAAACCAAACCCCTGTACATCTGGCTGAAGAGCGTTTTGAGAACTACAAGACTCAGGCCTTGCAGTATGTTTTTCCACAAAACTTTGTAGGAAAAGCCAAAAAAATGAGTCGTAAAAAGCCAAAGGCAGCCATACTTCGTGAGAAAGGTTCAAATTCTGAACGGGAAATGGCTAAAGGACTCTATTTAGCTGGATTTGAAGTGAAGGATATTCACATGACCGACTTAATAAGTGGTGCGGAAAACTTAGAAGATATTCAGTTTTTGGCTGCAGTTGGCGGTTTTTCTAATTCGGATGTTTTAGGCAGTGCCAAAGGCTGGGCCGGTAGTTTCTTATACAATGAAAAAGCCAAAACAGCACTTTATAAGTTCTTTGAAAGGGAAGACACGCTTTCAATTGGAGTATGTAACGGATGTCAACTTTTTATAGAATTAGGTTTACTGCATGCCGAAGACGATGAAAAACCAAAAATGTTGCATAACGATTCGCATAAATTTGAATGCCATTTTACTTCAGTTGAAATTCAAAACAACAATTCTGTGATGTTGTCTAATTTGGCAGGAATGAAACTTGGAATATGGGCCGCGCATGGTGAAGGAAAATTTTCATTCCCTTATGCTAAAGAGAGTTATAATATAGTTGGGAAATATGCCTACGACAGTTATCCTGCTAATCCAAACGGAAGCCAGTACAATACCGCCATGCTTACCGACAAAACCGGCAGACATTTGGTCATGATGCCTCATTTGGAGAGGTCTATTTTTCCGTGGAATTGGGCTTATTATCCCAAAGATCGAACAGACGACAAAATCACGCCTTGGCTGCTGGCCTTTGAAAATGCCGCACAATGGTTAAAAGATGGAAGTATTTCAAAATTAGAACAATAAATTATGGAAGTTTTTGTCCCGATAATAGTATTACTGGTAGGTCTTGGTATCGGTTTTCTATTAGGGAAGTTTGTCAACGGTTTGTCTCAAAAAGCCAAAGACAGCCAATGGCAGGAGCAAAACAACCAGTTAAAAACCCAAATCGGCTATTTTGAAAGGCAAATCAGCGACTTAAACATTGAGCATGATAAAGAAATCGAGGCCATAAAAGCAGAGCGTGAGCAAATCAGAAAGGATAAGGACGAAACCGTAACCCAATACACTCGTATTCAGTCTGAGAACAAATTCCTTCAGGAAAAGCTGGATAATCAAAAAACTGAAATTGAAAATCTTCAGGAAAAATTCACCAAAGAATTTGAAAATCTGGCTAATAAAATTTTAGATCAGAAATCTCAAAAATTCACCACATCCAACAAAGAAAATATTGAACGAATTCTGAATCCGTTAAAAGAAAAAATCAAAAATTTTGAAGAGAAAGTTCAAAAAAATCAAGATAATTTTAACGATAAAAACTCTCGGTTAGACGAAGTCATCAAGCAATTGAATGATGAAAATCGTAAAATGAGTGAGGAAGCCGAAAAGCTCACCAAAGCGCTTAAAGGCGAAAGTAAAACGCAAGGCAATTGGGGCGAATTAATCTTGGAACGCGTACTGGAAAAATCAGGCTTAACCAAAGGCCGTGAATATGACGTGCAACAAAGTTTTACTGATGATGAGGGTTCACGATTTATGCCGGATGTGGTCATCAATCTGCCCAACGACAAACAAATGATTATTGACTCCAAAGTAAGTCTAACAGCCTATGAACGTTATGTTAATGCTGAAGGGGAAACAGATAAGTCTTTGCATCTTAAAGCCCATATCAAATCCTTAAAAAACCATATCAAACAACTGAGCGATAAAAATTACCAGGATCTGGGCTATAAAAAATCTCCTGATTTTGTGTTGATGTTTATTCCCGTCGAACCGGCCTTATACTTGGCTCAAAATGAAGACCAGAATTTTTATTATTCGGCCTTTAAGGATAATATCTTGCTGGTTAGCCCCACTACTCTTCTTTCAACACTTAGAACGGTTGATATGATTTGGAGTAACGAAAAGCAGCAGCAAAACGCCAACGAAATCGCTCACCACGCCAGTAACCTGTACGATAAATTCAGTAACTTGTTGGATGAGCTGGAAACACTCGGCAGTCGCATCAAATCTACGGATAAGGCTTATAGCTCGGCTATGAAAAAGCTGACAGGCCAGCAAAACTTGGTCAAAGACATTGAAAGGCTTCAGCAACTCGGGGTCAAAACCAATAAGCAAATCAACCCGAAATGGATAAAAAAGGCGGATATGGGGTTGAGTGATGAGAGTAAGGGTGATTTAGACTAATTTTTGAAAATTTAGCTTATCAATTTTCGTTGATAGTTGATTTTTAAAATCAAAAAATATTCTGAATTTAAAAACCAACAAATATTGAGAAATTGAGATAAACTGTATTTAAATCATAGAAAGACCCGAAAGGTTTGCTAAACCTTTCGGGTCGAGACATTAACCCGAGGGGTTTTAGAGAGAAACCCCTTGGGTTTTTTGTTCGCAATGCTGAAAAATCAAACCTGTACTGAATGTAATTGCAGTCGTTTAGAAAGAGTAAAATTCTCCTTGATTTATCAGCTTAGTTTTAAAACTAATTTTGGTGCAGAAAACGGTAAGACCCAAAAGGTTTGCTAAACCTTTCGGGTCGAGTCACTAACCCAAGGGGTTTTAAATATATCACTTCTCACACTCCTCCAAAATCTGTTCTGCGCGTTCTTTCCCCCAATTAGGATAAAATTGCTCTTCCGATTCTTCTTCAGATTTAAAAATTTCAAGGGCGCGCTCAACGTCTTTACACTAAGGCTCTGTGGATTAATTAAAGAATCGGGCTGAGCCCATATCCCATTCAGCTTTGGCTAAAATCACCCTGGGATTTTCAGGTGCTATTTTTAGGGCTTCATTGTAGATACTAGCGTTTTTGGACGACATAGTCATTCCGTATTTTTGACCGTCAAAATTGATGTAAGCCGTATTATGTGAAGCTTGTACAATCATGATGTCGGGATTCTTTGGAGACCGCTTTTCAGCTTCAGTCAACAGGTTTTTGGCTTTATCTAAAGTTAATTTTAGCCTTGCTTCGTCATCTATTTCAAATGCGCTCAGCACCAAAGTATAACCGGCATAAAATGGCGGTAACCAATGGTCTTTTTCAACACCGGCTATGCGCTCAAACAAGTTAGACGCTTCGGTGAGTTTATCTTGATCCCATAAATCGAAGGCGGACTGCATGCCTTTTTCATAAGCGGTTTGGGCTTGAAGATTGATGGTTACTACAAGTAGAATCAAAATAAAGTTAAAATTTTTCATAGTGGTTTGTATTTGGTTTATTTTATATGATTAACGTAAAACTTGAAAATTAGATCTTTGTGTGACTCTGTGTGTCCTTAGTGAAACTTTGTGAAATAATTATACCACAAAATAGTTCGAAGGATTCCCAAAATTACAATAGGCTAATATCTATTTATTAAACTGAATATCAATATATTATAATTATGGCTAAACACTTAAATTAAATCATTTTATATCAATTTCAAGGCTTATGTCACTATCAATTTTAATTTTACAATCCTCAAAATCCGGTGGACCAAATTTTCCTTTTTCGCCATTTGAAAATCCGTAAGGTTCTTTTGGAATGCCTA
>CAYMXD010000297.1:0-3806 GCA_964394095.1 uncultured Mesohalobacter sp.
CCGATTTGGTAATCTTCCCATTTGTTGATGCGACGAATTTGTTTTAAATCGGCTATCAAAAATTGCTTGTCAAATTCCCTAAAACCTGAATTGTAAATGCCAACAATATCAAAAGACACCAGTCGTGGTCTGGGATTATTGTTATCTCTTAAAAAATAGACTATCAACTTGTCATTCAATTGAAAACCCAGTCGGTCTGCCAGGTATTCAGAAATCATGATTTCTTTGCTGATGTTTTCATTCAGTTCAAGCTTTCGCCCTTCAATGATAAATTCATCAAAATAAGACCAATCGTAATCGGTGGATATGCCTTTTACTACAATGCCTTCAAAATCGGTTTCAGTTCTAATCACGCCGTATTTTGAAGCGGTTTGCTGAACATGTGTAACTTCCGGAACGCTTTCAAAATCAGGATAAAAGTCCTGTCGGCTGTCGATGGGTTGCAGGTTTTGGTTGGATTGGTTGGTGGTAAAACTGCGAACAGTAATATGACCATTGAAGGCGGTGATTTTATCCCGAATTTTATTTTGCAATCCCAAACCCGTTCCAAAAGATAAAATCATCATGACGATGCCAATACTGATAGCCACCACAGCAATTTTTATTATCGGCGAAGAAACCTTACTTTTATAGCCTTTAGTCGCAATCAGTTTTTTTGATATGAAATATTCAAAATTCAATAGGAGCCTTGATTTGAGTTGGTTCAAAAATACAGTTTTATTTAGTTTTTTTATCCTTTTTGGCTGTCAAGCTCAGGATAATTCAACTAAAGTTGAAAACCTTCAAACCGGTGCTGAACAAATTCAGTCTTATCTTCCTTTACTTAAAGATAAAACTATTGCACTTGTCGCCAATCAAACCTCTATGATTCCAAATGAAAAAGCCGGTTTTACCCACCTGGTGGATTCATTGTTGAAATTGGATGTCAATATTAAATCTGTCTTTGCTCCAGAACACGGGTTTAGGGGAAAAGCTGATGCCGGCGAAAAGGTTGATGATAGTATTGACACAAAGACTGGTTTACCTATAATATCTCTTTACGGTAAACATAAAAAACCCACTACTGAAGATTTAAAAGGTATTGAAGTCGTTGTATTTGACATACAGGATGTAGGGGTGAGGTTTTATACCTATATTTCGACCTTACATTATGTCATGGAAGCCTGTGCAGAACACAATATTCCGGTTATTGTTTTGGACAGGCCAAATCCTAATCGGCATTATGTTGATGGACCAATCATGGAAGAACAGCATCGAAGTTTTGTCGGCATGCACCCGATTCCTGTGGTTTACGGCATGACGATAGGGGAGTACGCCCAAATGATTAATGGTGAACAATGGTTGGCTAATGCTGTTGAATGTGAGTTGAATGTCATTAAACTGAACAACTACAAACCAAACGAAATTTACGATTTACCGATTAAACCTTCACCTAATATACCCAATGCTAAATCTATAAATCTTTATCCAAGTTTATGTTTTTTTGAAGGGACTAATGTGAATGCCGGTCGAGGTACTGAAATGCAGTTTCAGGTATTTGGTTCGCCGTTTTTAGATAAAAGTTATTTCGATTTTCAATATACGCCAAAACCTAATGAAGGCTCAAAATACCCTAAACACGAGGGAAAAGTGTGTTACGGCAAAGATTTAAATGAAACAGAAGATTTATCTTCTATCAATTTAGAATGGTTGATTGAGGCCTATGCGCATACCTCAAGTCAGGAAGCGTTTTTTAATTCGTTTTTTATGAAGTTAGCGGGTACAGAAAAGCTTCAAGAGCAAATAGAGCAGGGCATGACAGCTGAAGAGATAAAGTTATCCTGGCAGGAGGGCATTAAAAATTTCAGAAAAATTAGAGCAAAATATTTGTTGTACTGAATTCCATAATAATTTGTAAATCCTCAAAATTATAGCGTCCTATTAAATAATCGTTAAGCTTAGGCGCTTAGATTTATGGTTTTTAATACATTTGCACCCGAGGAAAAATTTGACTGATTGCAACCTTTATAAAATGCTAAAACAGTTCTTCAGGTTTTTATATAATTTCAGTCTTTTTATCCCTAATTATTTAACATTGAAACTAAAATTATATGTCATATTTATTTACTTCAGAAAGTGTGTCTGAAGGTCATCCCGATAAAATAGCAGACCAAATCAGTGATGCTTTATTGGATTATTTTTTAGCTTACGATAAGGATTCTAAAGTGGCTTGTGAAACCTTGGTGACTACAGGTCAGGTGTTTTTGGCCGGTGAGGTAAAAAGTACAACTTATCTTGATGTTCAAAAAGTCGCCAGAGAAGTCATCAATAAAATCGGTTACACCAAAAGCGAATACCATTTTAGTGGCGATTCCTGCGGAGTGATTTCTGCTATACACGAACAATCTCCGGATATCAATCAGGGTGTAGATAAATCTGAAAAAGATCAACAAGGCGCGGGCGACCAAGGCATGATGTTTGGCTATGCTACCAAAGAAACGGAGAATTATATGCCACTGGCATTAGATATTTCTCATAAAATTTTAAGGGAACTGGCAGATTTACGCAGAGAACATAAAGACATTACCTATTTAAGGCCGGACGCCAAAGCCCAAATCACCATAGAATATTCTGACGATAATGTGCCACAACGCATAGATACTATTGTGGTATCTACGCAACACGACGAGTTTGATACCGATGAAAATATGGCTAAACAGATTCAGAAGGACGTCAAAACCATTTTGATTCCACGGGTTAAAGCCTTGTTTCCAGAAGCAATTCAGGCGCTTTTTGATGATGATATTAGGTATCATATCAATCCAACCGGTAAATTTGTGATAGGTGGCCCTCATGGAGACGCCGGTTTAACCGGAAGAAAAATCATTGTCGATACTTATGGAGGAAAAGGCGCTCACGGCGGAGGCGCATTTTCTGGTAAAGATCCCAGTAAAGTGGATCGTTCTGCAGCTTATGCCGCCCGACATATTGCCAAAAACATGGTCGCTGCGGGAATTGCTGATGAAGTCTTAGTTCAGGTTTCTTACGCTATTGGTATTGATAAGCCCACCTCTATATTGGTTAATACCCAAAATAAACATGTAGACCTGTCTGATGGTGAAATTGCCAAAGTCATCCAAGAAATTTTCGATATGCGTCCTGCAGCCATTGAAGAGCGATTGAAATTGAGAAACCCTATATACCTTGAAACGGCCAGCTATGGACATATGGGAAGAACGCCAAGAACTGTGACCAAACATTTTGACACAACCTATTCGGGCTCAAAGTCTGTTGAGGTTGAATTGTTTACTTGGGAGAAGTTGGATTATGTGATGAAATTAAAAGAAATTTTTAAATTATCTAAAATTTAATTTTTCAAATCTTTTTTATTTAAAAATAAATTCTATATTTGTGACATATTATAAATAAAAACATGCCAATATGAAAAAGTTAACTAACTTTCCTAAAATTATAGCTATAATAGCTTTATTGTTTATTACAGGTGTTGGATATTCTCAGGCAATTCCAATTCCCAACAGTGGGGGCGGTAATGATGATGTACAGGACGAAGCGCCTATTTCTTCATTAGTTGCTTTAGGGCTCATTGTCGGAACTGCTTTTGGAATTAAGAAGTTAAAAAAGTAGCAAAAAAAATTATTAACTCATATAACCTCTTTTTAAAGAGGTTTTTTTGTTGGGTATCCATTATAAAAAAATAATTTTGCTAAAGAAGTTACAGGTTAAGCAAAAAAGTTGGAACCAAGCAGAAACATTGTGGACACCAAACTTAAAAATTCTAAGTCTTTAAGAATTTCTTTTTGATTATT
>CAYMXD010000298.1:0-3795 GCA_964394095.1 uncultured Mesohalobacter sp.
AGAAGTTAGAGATTAGATATTAGATATTAGATATAAGAAGTTAGATATTAGATATACGAAGTTAGAGGTTGGTAAATGTGGGAGTTTTAGAACCTAAAACCCGAACCTGAAACCTTAAACCTCAAACAAGAAACCTGAAACCTGAAACTTGAAACTACAAACCTGAAACCTGGAACCCTTCGGCGTAGCCTGTTTTGAGTTTAATCGAAAGGCCTGTGTCGAGCTTGTCGAGATGCTCAGGACAAGCCTAGAATTTAGAACCCCGCATGAGCGGGATCTTCGCTGCGCTACGACCCGAAACGAGAAGTTAGAAGTACTAAAACCCGAAATCATAAATCGTAATTCATAAACCTAGAATTTGGAAGTACGAGTTTAAAAGTAAGATATTAGATTTACGATATTAGATTTACGAAGTTAGAGGTGAAAAGGTGGAGGTTATAGAACCCGAAATAGTAAATCATAATTCGTAATTCATAAACCTGGAATCTGAAATTTGGAATTTGGAATTTGGAACCCCGCATGAGCGGGATCTTCGCTGCGCTACGGCCCGAAACAAGAAGTTAAAAGTTAGAGTTTAGATAATAGAAAATTTGTTGAATGAAAAAACAGCAACTTGTAACTTCTTAAACACAAACTTATTTACACCTCTCAAGCTTGGACTTGTTTTTCTATATTTGTTTACCAAATTGAGGTTGATGAGTAAACCTATACGAGTTGTTCAGGTAATAGACAGTTTAGACCCCGGAGGGAGTGAAAAAATGGCTGTACAACTAGCCAATGCTTTAGTCTCAAAAGTTGAATTATCTGCTTTGGTTTGCACTCGAAAAACCGGTGCATTAAAACATGAACTTTCAGATGGGGTTTTAAATTTTACTGCACATAAAAAAAACACCTGCGATTTAAATGCATTTATAAAGTTAAGAACATTTGTGAAATCAAATCGCATCAATATTATTCATGCGCACAGCAGCTCGTTTTTTTGGTGTACTCTACTAAAGTTGTCTTGCCCTAAAATTAAACTCATTTGGCATGATCATTTTGGCAATAGGAGTAAAACTTCAAAAAAAAATAACATAGCTCTTTATTTTTCATCTTTTCATTTTAATCATATCATTACTGTAAACCAAGATTTAAAATATTGGGCGTCTAAACATTTAAATTGTAAAACCATAGACTATTTAACCAATTTTACACTAGAAGTTTTAGAAATTAAATCAAAAATTCATATTAAGTTAAAAGGGGATGCAAATGCTTTCAAGCTTATTCATATAGCCAACCTTAGACCTGTAAAAGACCATTTAACAGCTCTAATGGCCATTCAAATTTTAATCAATCAAAAATTTAATATCACTTATCATGGCATTGGGGATTATAATTCAAAAAGTGAATATTTTCAATCTGTAAAATCTTTTATCGAAAACAACAACTTAGAAAGTAATGTCTTTTTATATGGTAGCCAATCAGGAATTCCTAACATTTTAAGCCAAGCCGATTTGGGTCTCTTAAGTTCTGTTTCTGAAGGTCTGCCTGTAAGTCTCCTGGAATACATAAACGCTGAACTGCCTGTGGTGGTGACAGATGTCGGGCAATGTAAAGAGATTGTGGGAAAACTAGGACATGTAGTTGATCCCCAAAATGATATTCAATTAGCCAATGCCATTGAACAAATACTTAAAAATAAAGACGACGCAAAACAAAAAGCAATACAACTCAAACAAAACATATCTGAGACCTATGGCTCAGAAAAGATACTTAAGCAATTAATTGATATTTACGCTCTATCTTTGCAAACCTCTTGACCTATTAAAAAAGGATGAACCCTAACCATTATCTGAATGAACGAATAAAAAACCTGACAGGAATCAATTACCTGAATCAGGTCATCTTTCATTTATTGATTGGTTTTGCAATTTATCAATTTAGACTGCTTTCCGTTGTATATGGTCTTGGTATATTGATATATTTTGTAATCAAAATTATGAGGGAATCCCATAACCCTTTGGTTGTATTGCGTGCCTCAGCTTATATTGTAGCTGCGGAAGTATTCTTAAGAATGACAGATGGCTTAATTTTTTATGAAACCGGAAAATATTCGGTTATTCTCTTTGTTGCTTTTGGGCTTTACTACCACAATTTTAAAAAATCTGCTAATATTTTTATAGTTATTCTTTTACTGCTGGTCCCTGGTATAATAGTTACTTATTTAGACATCGGTTATGAAGTAAGCTTTCGGAAAAATATTCTTTTTAACATCAGTGGAGAATTGTGTCTGTTTGCTTCGGCTTTATTTTGTTACAACAGGGATGTTAAAATAAATGAATATACCCGAATACTCGATATTATGGTTCTCCCTATCATAAGTTTAACTGCATACCTGTTTTTTTATACACCAAATTTACAGGAGGTCGTAACCGGTGCAGATGCGAGTTTTGCGGCTTCGGGTGGTTTTGGTCCTAATCAGGTAGCTACAGTTCTAGGATTAGGCATGTTTTGTATTTTTGTACGCCTTTTTTTGCCTTACCAAAATAAAGTCCTACGCCTAGTTATGTATATAATTTTAGGCCTGATTAGTTTCAGAGCTTTAGCCACATTATCCAGAGGAGGTGTATTTACTGCTATAATCATGGCTTTTGTGTTTTTAATTAGTTTTCTCAGGTATGCCAAACCAAAAATACGATATAAAGCACTTATCAAAATTTTTATGGTCTGTATGGCTTCACTTTTTGTTTGGTTGATAAGTATAATTGCCACGAATGAAATGCTGTATAATAAATATACCAACAGAAATGCAAGCGGCGAAAAACAACAAGACTTTACAACAGGAAGAGTTGAAATAATTGAAGGTGAACTTCAATTTTTTAGTAAACATCCTTTTTTTGGAGTCGGTGCAGGCATGGGTAAATTTAATAGAGAAAAGATGCATGGTGAACTGGTTGCATCCCACAACGAAATTACCCGGCTCATCTCTGAACATGGTTTTTTTGGGATAGTCAGTATTATCTTATTGATGCTAATTCCATTAGCCCATTTTTTTAAAGACCGCAGGAATATCTTTATCATTCCACTAGCCATATTTTGGCTGCTTACCATCAGTCATTCCGCTATGCGTATCGCCGCCCCGGGCTTTGTATACGGCCTAGCCTTATTGAAAGTAAGATTTAAAAAAATTGACTGATATGGCTAAGAAAATTCTTTATTTAGGAAACAAACTCTCGGGTTTAAACAGAAACTTAACCACTATTGAAATCCTTGGACAGAAGTTACAAGACTTGTCTTATGTTGTAAAATCTTACTCAGATCAGCGCAGTAAATTACTTCGCCTAACCTCAATGCTTTCGGCTATTATCAGACACCGAAAGTATGATTACGTTCTTATAGACACCTATAGTACAAGCGCATTTTGGTTTGCTTGGGCTTCAGCCAAATTATGTCAGGTTTTAGATATCACATATATCATGATTTTACATGGCGGTAACCTACCGGAACGTTTACAAAGCCATAATAAATACTGTTTAAATATTTTTGTGAAATCTAACATCAATATTACGCCTTCTGCCTATTTATATGAGAAGTTTAGAAATGCCGGCTATTCTAATTTGAAGATTATTCCAAATAGTATAAACATTAAAAATTATACATTTAGACAACGACAGGATATTCAGCCTAAACTATTGTGGGTAAGGGCTTTTGCGGAGATTTATAATCCATTACTGGCTTTGAAAATCCTAAAAGATTTAATTAAAACATACCCTCAAGCCCAATTGGGTATGGTTGGTCCTTTTAAAGACAAGAGTA
>CAYMXD010000299.1:0-3788 GCA_964394095.1 uncultured Mesohalobacter sp.
ACATAAATCAGCAGACCAAATTCAGTTAATGAGGGTTTGAAATTTGTAAAATTTTATAATTGGCTTACCCCATTTAGTTATCTGTTTTCTGATGTTTATTTTAAAATTCGTTCCATAATTTTTTCTTCCAATAGTAAATGGTTAAAACCATTTCTAATGAAAGGATATCATTTTTAAAGCCCACAATTGAAATTGTGGGCTTTATGATATTAAATGAAGATTTAAGGCCATAGCAAAGGCTCGAATGTGGAGTATTATTTAAAGTTTTTCAGCTGTATTTGAATTTTTGTTACTTATCAGTGTCAAAATATAGTTAAATCAAAAGTTTCAAATATCTCATTATCTTTATTTTATACTATTTTTCATACAAAACCGCTAAGACTTCCGCAAAAACGTCAAATTCGTAAATAAATATTAATCATAACTTTGCAGTTCTTTGCGTTTTTTCTTTGTGGCCTTTGCGTGAAATAAGAATTTGATTATCAATGCTTAAAGTAGACTGATTAGTTACGAATTTTTATGTAACTTAGAAACATCAATTAAATTTAATTCTTATTTAAAAAAACTAAATTTTAATATCATGAAAAACATACTAGTTTCCATCGATTTTGACGATAAAGAACATCTTCTGCTCAAAAAGGCTTTAGAATTTGGTAAAGCTTTTAATGCAAAAGTTTGGCTCATACATATAGCCGCACCCGACCCTGATTTTATTGGTTATGATGTGGGGCCACAATACATAAGAGACACCAGAGCCGATGAGCTGAGAGATGAACATAAGTTACTTCAAAAATTTGCTGATGAACTCAATAAAGAAGGAGTTGAAACAGAAGGACTCTTGGTGCAAGGTGCCACCATAGAAATGATAGTAAAGGAAGCCAAAAAACTCAAAACAGAACTCATTATCGCAGGGCATAACAAACGTAATTTTCTTTATCAGGCTTTTGTTGGGAGTGTGTCTGAAGATATCATCAATGAAACTGATATTCCTGTTTTAGTTGTTCCTCTGAACTTACAACAATGAGTGAGGTTGTCATAAATTATTTTTTGCTATATATTTAGAGAAATTAAATTTCTTCAACATTTATTTTATGAAAATCTTATTCAGATTTACCACAATTCTTATCCTATTCATTTCGTTTTCACTTTCGGCTCAGGACTATTATGGTATTGTATTTCCAAATAATAATCGCGATCAGGTTTGCCGAGCCTTTTCTCAGCGGTTTAGAAACAAACCTAAAGAAGTAAAATTTTCTGTTCAGCGCGAAGGAGTAAAGCTCTATTTTACAACCAATGACAAAACTTGGTTCAACAACTTATTTCAGGATAAAACTGACGGCTTAGCTATTGATGTTATTAGTAAATCTAGATATGATTGCGACAAACCATCTATCGAAAAAACTCAAATAAAAGGGCAGCTGCTTCAACCTGTATATAAAAATCAACTATTAAGAGGGCTTAAACCTTATGGAGAAGGTTCATTTCGAACGCTTGTTGGCGAACTGAGTTCTGCAGCTTTGAATCAGTCATTGGAGTATAATATTCTATTTTTGTTTCAAAACCAGTTGTGTCGCTATCAAAGCATTTATAATCTAGAATCTTATCCCTGGGATATATTAGACATGGGGATGTATTTAGATTCTCTTACCTATAACAATAAAGAGATTAAGCCGGAAACCGGAGAAGGTTATTTGATTAAAAACAAGACATTAAATTTTACGATTCCTTTCGAAAAAAACAAATCTGAATACACTCAAGCAGATATTAAACCCATTTATGACTCTTTAAAATTAACCGACTTTAATATTAAAGCCATAAATATTAAAGCTTATAGCTCTGTAGAAGGAAGTCTGGAACGTAATATAGAACTCCAACAGCAACGAGCAAATAGTATTGTGGAAGCACTGCAGAGTTTTCAAAAGCCAACCATTACGACAGAAGTATCTTCTTCAGAAAACTGGGTTGAATTTCTAAACGACATCAAAACTACTTCTCATACCGATTTGGTTTCTCTCAGTAAAAAGCAAATTAAGTCTCAATTAGTTGATGGCCTTTCTTTAGAACTTGAACCCATTTTAAAATACCATAGGAAAGCAGTATTAAAATTAGAACTAGAAAGAATAGACAAGTATAAAGATATGTCTGCTGACGAATTATTATCCAAATATAAGACAGCATTTGGTAACAATGATGTTGAAGAAGCCAAAGACATTCAAAATTCGATTTTTGATAAAATAAAAACAAAAGTAATCTCCTCTGATTTTTTACAAAAAATGGAAGTTCCTAAACAAGTAAAATTTGCAGACCTAATCAATAAAAATTCTGCATTCAAGTACATGTTAGACGCCAGACAATCTATGATTGTGTTTAACGAGTTGAAAGCCTTAGAAAAAATAGTTCCCAAGGATTCTAAAGTAAAGTACAATAAACTTTCAGTAAAAATTAAGCTCTGGCACTACAGAGCCTTAGAGGTTAATCCCTCCACACTTAAAAATGAAATCCAGGCCCTAAAAAACTATAATATACCAGAACCCCTTATCAAAAGAATGCTGGTAAACTTCAATATTATTACTGCTGAAAATGCCATGCAACAAAGAGAGTACAACAAGAAAGATGTTGCCGTGAAATACATCAATAATAACTATAAAAGGTTTGAATTATCAAATTTTGATTACCTGAGTCTTGCTCAGTTTTTTAGCTATTATGCCAATACAGACTATGCTGTAGACTTACTGGAAGAAAAAGTGCGACGCATCAATGTAGACGAAGACCTTTTGTTTTATTACCTCAATTTAACTCTTGTAAACAATGCGCTCACCAGTGAATCAAACTACAGAAGTATTTTACTAAATGCCTACAATATGAATCCAGAGCGTTTTTGCAAACTCTTCAATTCTCTGGAAACAGGTGGTGTAACTTTTCAACTCTTAGAAAATGAGTACTTGAGAAAAACTTATTGTGAGAATTGTGAGCTGTAAAACACAGCAAATTCTAATATCAATGTACTTTTATTTTATGCTATTGCCATATTTATAAGTTCTTTTTACAACTCAGCTGATAGATTTATCCTTGAGTCTAAAAAACATATAAAACCAAAATCGTTTTAAAGGTTTCTTTTATTACCTATTCTGGTTTTAAAGTTTAATACACTCCTCAATTTATTTATAATACACTGAAAGAATAAATATTAAATTCCTGAGATTAAAATGGGTAAGCCTATAATTGTATTAAACTCAAGTTATGCACTAGGATGTGAAGAATGAGGCAAACTACCCGCCTGCATTAGTTGAGTTTAACCTCCGAATAACACAAATTAAATTATCATAATTTTAATTTGTAGTAATTCAAGAGTCCTCGATCTAATTTTTAATTCAATTGACTTAGGTGTTTAACCAATACATTTATATGTTTATAATCAATTACATAAAAATATATTCCTTCTTTGTGAGCCTTTGTGCCTACCTTTGTGGCACTCTGTGGTAAAGCTAATCCATATCCTAAAATATAGTTTAAAACGTTGATAATTTGTGTTTTACTTGATATTAGTATTATTTCATAAAATGCTTATCCTTTAGTTTCCCCAAAAAAATCAAATTTTTAGATATTTGAATTTTACGAGGTTTACAAAAGAATACCTGTTTAATTCCGATAACCCTATTTTTTTGCTCAAAAGAAAACTTAAATTAAAAAAAATTATTCGACACCCTTCGGGGTCGTAAGTGGCATGAGGTCAATTTACTATAAACATATGACCCGTTCCGGGTCAATCAATTATTGGAACAGCTGTG
>CAYMXD010000300.1:0-3777 GCA_964394095.1 uncultured Mesohalobacter sp.
TACAGCAGCGAGAGTATTGGCAGAAAAGGGAATTAATGTAATTGTAATAGAAAACCATAAAATACCCATAGGCCCATCTTTTAAATCAAATGTTTTAGATCAATTATCTTAGGAATGATTAAATAAGTTAATTTCACCTTTACACTTTACATTAGTCTTGTCAAAAAGTATAAATTTGTCCCAAATACATATTTTTTGAAAAAGCGCTTATTTATATCAACATTTTTAGTCTTGATTAGCTTACTCTGGTCTTGTGATGACGGGAATGTAATTACCACGACATTCGATTTTGATGAAAACACCGATTTATCTTTGTGTCAACAAGATGATGTGAATGTCTTGTATTTTATAGACCCCGAAACCAATGAAGCTATTTCGTTTGAATTTTCACTTGATGAATTTGATGGAACTTTTACGGGGGTTGATAACAATGTTTTAGAAATTACACTAGATATAAATTCTACAAACCAAGTCATCTACAGAAGACTTAACTCCGGTATAAGCGGAGGTGACTATTATTGTCGACAAATACCACCCAGCTCACCTCAGGTTATAAACGAATTTATAAGTACCACAGGAGGAACGGCAACTTTAGAAATAAGAATTTCAGAACAAGATGATAACGACGGTGTACCTGCTGAAAGAGAGGATATAAATGGGAATGGTAATCTTTTTGACGACGATTCTGATGGTGATGGTATACCAGATTTCTTAGACACGGACGACGATAATGATAATGTTCTTACAATTAGCGAAGAGCTGGAAGCTCAGGATGACAATGGTAACGTGATAACAGATGAAAACGGAGAGGTCGTTTATGTAGATACAGACCTTGACGGTACGCCAAATTATTTAGATAATGACGACGATGGTGATGGTGTCCCAACAATTAACGAAGATATAAACGTTTGCGATGACCCTGAAAACCCGGCTCTAAATCCGGCTAATGATTTAAATGCAGATGGTTTGCCTAATTACCTCAATCCTGATATTTCTGATAGTGTTGAGGTAAACGTGATTAAAGCCAATACCATAACGAGGTCATTTATCACACAAGTTGTATTTAACGACATTACCTTTGAGAATCAAAACAATAGTGAAAGTTTGACTTTTACAAGTTTTATTATGGGTAGATATTCAACAACTATATCTCAGGACTTACCTTTCAATGACACTGTAATTAGTGAAGATGACGTCAATAATATTTGTCAGTAAATCCGCACTTCAGTAGCGCCTAGGCCGTATGTTTGGTAATCACCATCAAAATATTCAAGCTTATCGTACCGCCTGAACAAGGTGTATAATTCTTCTCGCAGCACACCCTGACCAACACCGTGGATAAAAACCACAGATTTTAGTCGTTTTTGCAAAGCCCATTCCAATCGTTTTTTGGCATGATTGATTTGAATATTTAGAATTTCATAATTAGATAAATGCCTAGCGTCATCAATCAATTCGTGGATGTGTAAATCGACCTCAAGTTTGTGAACTGATGTCGATTTTTTAGAAGGGCCCTTTTTTTGGGGTTGAAGTTCTTGATGAAGTACTTGTTTTAAATCATCGGGCGGTATATCTATACCTTCAGCGGGTATTTTTATGAGTTCATTGGGTTTAAACGGCATTTTAAAACCCTCGGTAGTCAGGAGAATAATTTCACTTTGAGAGATAGAAACTACTTTGCCTTTTATATCATCATCAATAGTTTCAGCCTCATCACCAATGTCTAGTTCACTGCCCATTTTTTTTAATATTATCATCATCTAAATGAACATCCTCATCTAGATCAGCATTGTCATCAAATGTGTTATCCTCATCCTGCTGTTCAGCTTTATTGTCGCTGGTCCATTGTTGGGTAGATTTGTATAAACCAAACATAAGAATTACCAGTCCAGATATTTTGAAGTAAACAGCCACAGGATTTGCTATGAAATCATATAAAAGCAATCCAATACCCACTACAATGATAATTGTATTGATGGTTTGTTTAGGCGCATTAATACTAGACATTTACTTTTTTTAGCAAATTTAATTGAAATATAAACAACTCAGGTCATTTTAGTAAAAGCTTTCCAGAAAGAAATTGATGATATCTGTAGAAGTGATAATTCCAATTAATTTGTCGTGTTCTATCACTGGAAGCGCATGAAAATGTTCACGGGCTAGAATTTCTGCCACTTCCTTTATGGTATCATTGCTTTCTACGCAAACCACTTTGCTGGTCATGACCTGCTCCAAAGAAAACATGTCATATACCGTAGATTCTACAAATTTTCCAGTGTCGTCAGTAGCATCTGCAAAAGAAATACGCAATAAGTCAGAATAACTCAGCATTCCCACAATTTTGTCACCGCTCACTACGGGGAGGTGTTTAATTTTATTTTTTTTGAATAAGGCTTCCGCTTTAGATAAGCTATCGTTTACATTAAGTTTAACCAAGTTTTTGGTCATAATTTTGGATACTAATTCGCGCTTTTTCATAATTTCTACTTTTTAAAAATATCTATTCAAATATCTATAAAAAAAAGGATTTAAAATATGAGGAATGTCATTATTGGAAGCTATGAAGCCTTGTCTTGAGTACCTCCAAAAGTTCGACACAAGCTCTCTCGAGGTGTATAAGAGAGCTTAAGCCAAAGGGTGACGAGTTTTTCGATTCGCGGTGAGCCCGCTGGAAATCTATGATATAAAGTGCTGTCCTGAGCCGTTTAGCTTTACAGGTATTTCCCCGATCCAAAAGGTTTTTTGCAAACTTTTGGGTCTTGGCGTGAGTGAATTGAATTTGGAGAGAACCAAACACTCTATTTGACTATAAATTTTAAATTTAAGATAATTGACCAAATTATTGAAATGATTATGAGGCATTACTCTAAATATTCACCAAAAATATCCGGGTAATTTTTGTGACCTGAACTTGATAAGGAATAAGGTTCACCTGCATTTGGCGGGACAAAACGTGAGAGGTTTAGGGGTGAGATTCCCCTTTACCTACTCGACTTATTTTCAAATGTTGCTCATCTTATTGATTTGCAATTTCAGGTAGCTTTGATTTTGAGAGTATATCATTGGCTTTCTTTAATTTTTTTGGAAACAGAACTTTGCCTCTATATTTTTCAAGGTTTTTATCAATCGGTATAATCGGTAATTTTGATTTGTTCAGTCTATTAATCATTGATTTGTCCATAATTTAAATTATTTTTTAGTTACTAAAAATGCTTCGTAATCTTCTCCTATCTCGAATTTTACCCATTCTTCAGTTTTAGTATATCCAAAAATATGAAAACCTTCGGATATTTCGGCAAGATTATTGGTTATTCCCATTCTGTAAAGCCTTGTCCTTGCTTTTGTACTTCCTGTTGCTATAATCCAACAATCTGGGTGCTTTTCTACAAATGCATATACCGTTGAAGCTACTGTTGCTAAAGCTTTTAAACTATCACCGTTGTTAGTTACGGCTTTGTCATCAATCCCTTTGGCTTCTTTCTTAAAATCACCAAATGCAAGATTGTAAACATTCTCTTTTGATGTAGGTTGAAACTCTACGACTTTTTTTACAACACCTTTTTGAACCTTCACTATAGAATTCAAAGAATTCAAAGTTTTCCTCAGTTTTGTACAGGTATTTTTCGTATTTCACATCGTTATTTTTGTCAAATTTAAGAAATCTATTTCTGTTACGATTTTGTATTTTTAACTTGCTTGTAACGTCTCGCGCATATGGTTTGTGGCGGGCAAAAATGCGCAAATTATTCGACTTAGGTTTTACGTTTCTAAAAATAC
>CAYMXD010000301.1:0-3770 GCA_964394095.1 uncultured Mesohalobacter sp.
TATTTTATGTAATCTTCAAGTTGATCTGCTATTTTCCGGTTATCAGACAATCTTGGTATTTTGTTTTGGCCGCCGAGTTTACCGATGGATTTCATATACCTGTTAAAACTGTTCTGCGGCAACGACCTTACCACAATTTTTCTAAGCATTTTGCCCACCCTCAAATCCTTATAATAACTGTTTTGTTCGACTAAAGACTCGTCAAGGGTTTTAGCAAAAGCTTCTATATCTTTAGGTGGCTTGCTGAATTCTATCCACCATTCGTGATACGGCAAGCCTTCTTTAGGGTTGACTTGTGGTGCCACAGTAAATTCGTTAATAGAGCAGTGGTGATCGGCACAACCGGCCTGCATGGCATTTTCGACTTCACTGCCAATCACGTGTTCGCCAAAGGCTGAAATAAAATGTTTAATCCGTCCCGACACTCGTATTTTGAAAGGTTTTAAACTGGTAAACTGAATGGTGTCGCCAATGTTATACCGCCATAATCCGGCATTGGTTGAAATAATCAGGACGTAATTCTGCCCTAATTCTACCTGGTCTAAACCGTAAATTTTGGGTTGGTCATCAAAAAATTCTTCGGATTTAATGAACTCGTAAAACATCCCGGAATCCAGCTGCAGCAACATGCCATGGTCGTGCTGTTTATCCTGAAAGGCGAAAAAACCTTCCGAGGCCGGATACAACTCTATACTGTTGATAGGTCGACCAATCAATTGTTCAAATTTGGGACGATAGGGTTCGTAATTTAAACCGCCATAAATAAAGAGTTCGAGGTTTTTAAACAATTTACCAATTGGTTTTCCGGAGGCATCAACCAGTTTTTCAAAATAGGTCTGCACCCAGGAGGGAATGCCACTAATGATGGTCATGTCCTGGTCTATGGTTTCTTTAACAATGGCATTGACTTTGGTTTCCCAATCTTCAATACAATTCACTTCCCAACTGGGGAGGCGGTTTTTCTGAAGATAGGAAGGCACAAAATGCGCCACAATACCCGATAATCTGCCAAGTTTTACACCGTTTTTTTCAGATAATTCCGGGCTGCCCTGCAGGAATATCATTTTACCATTTACAAAGGAACTTCTACCCGTTTCGGCGATATAGCAAAGAATGGCATTTCGGGCAGCGGCGATGTGTGTGGGCATGGAGTCTGCAGTTAGGGGAATAAATTTGGCCCCACTGGTTGTGCCTGAAGTTTTAGCAAAATACAGCGGCTTCCCCGGCCATAACACGTTACTTTCACCTTCAACCACTCGATCTACATAAGGTTTTAAGGCTTCGTAATCTCTTATGGGAATCTGTTTGGCAAACTCTTCAGGGCTAGTGATTTTATCAAAATTATGGTCTTTGCCAAAAGCAGTTGTTTTAGCTTTAGCAATAAGCGATTTGAATACCTTTTGTTGAGTTTCAATGGGATGATTTGCCCATTTATCAATTTGGCGTCGGGTCCAGTTGGCGTATAGTTTTGCGGCAAAAGATTTAATAGACATTATTCAAAATTTATAAATTCCTGCGGATCGATTGGGTTGCCATCTACCCAAAGTTCAAAATGCAAGTGAGTTCCAGTAGATAAATCGCCTGTATTGCCTGTCAAAGCAATGACTTCTCCTGAAGTGACAAAATCCCCTTGAGATTTAAGTAAGGATTCGTTATGTTTATAAACAGAAATCAAAGCAAACTGGTGTTCTATGATAATCACAAAACCGGTTTCAGCAGTCCATTCTGCAAATATGACCCGTCCATCAGCCACCGACTTTACCGATTGATTTTTGTCTGTAGCAATGTCTACCGCATAATGCTTTTCATTAGCATCAAATGCTTCAGAAACAATACCTTCAACCGGTTGAAACAAAGAAAAACTGCCTTCAAAAATAGCTTGTTCAAATACATTGAATTTATCCTCTTTTTCGACTTTTGCTCTCAGTAAAGAATCTGATTTATTGGGTTTCAATTCTTCTTCACTTATTGTAATGGGTTGAGTATTCTTTATTGAATCTTCATTAAAATAGATAGAGTCTACTTCACCCTTTAGCACTTTACTTATACTTTCATAATAATTATTTTTTGTATTAATTACATTTTGGAGAGAATCCACTTTCAGGTTTAGCTTGGTTGCTGCCGTTTTAAAGTCTGTAGATGTATACCCCGGAATATAGGATTTTAGGGGTGTATAGACAATTAAGACTGAGGTTAGCCCAACCAAAAGTAAAGAAGATAAAATCACTAAAGCAATGACATAAAGTCTGTTGATTTTGAAAGACAAGCGTTCTTCAAAAGTATCTTCATTTAAAATCACCATTCTATAGCGGTGGAGGAGCTTTCTTGCTAATTTCTTTTTTTCTTTAGCCATACTTCTTTCATAGATGTACAAAGATAGAATAATCTTTGGTGAGCCAAGTAAGTGTTATTTTGATTTTATGATTACCGATTTGATATTATTTTATTGACCTAAAAAATAATAATTAGTGAAAATCTATGTTTTTTAGAAAAAGAATTTGAGGGAATGTTTAATCTTGAGCAAGATAAAACCAATTGGTTCAAACATTTTGACGCATTATTAACACAGCGGTAATATATAGTAATATTTAGGAAATATTCCTTATATTAGCCACATGGAAAAAACAGACTTTAGAAAGCTTACCAGTTCAGAGCGTTACCAGTTTCGTAAACGTGCAGTAACTTTAGTAAAATCAGGCAAGAAGCAAAAAGAGGTTGCTTCATTATTTGGTGTAAGAACCGCAACAGTTAGCAGTTGGATGAAAGCTTATAAGCATGAAGGCAATAAAGCTCTTAGGGACAATACCAGAGGTGTTAAATCCGAAGACAAAAAATTGCTTTCAGCAACTCAAGAAAAGCAGATACAAAAGATGATAATAGATGTGATGCCAGATCAATTGAAATTAGACTATGCTTTATGGACAAGAAAAGCCGTTAAAGAGCTTGTCGAAAGAGAATTTGGAGTTGTCTTAGCCATCAATACGATGGGAGATTACTTGAGGTCATGGGGGTTCACACCACAAAAACCAAAGAAAAGAGCCTATGAGCAATGTCCTAAAAAAGTACAAAAATGGCTAGATGAAGAATATCCGGCAATTAAAGAAAGAGCAAAAAAAGAATCTGCTGAAATTCAATGGGGAGACGAAACTGGAGTAAGGAATTCAAATCAGCATGGTCGTTCTTACGCACCTAAGGGTAAAACTCCGGTAAAAAAGCACAAAGCTCAACGCTTTTCAGTCAACATGTTTTCAACTGTTACAAATCAAGGACAAGTCAGGTTTATGCTATATACAGGAAGTATGAATGCTGATAGATGTATTGAATTTATGTCAAAACTCATTGAAAACAAAGAACAAAAGGTATTCTTGATTTTAGATAATCTAAGAGTACATCATAGTAAACTTGTAAAAGAATGGGCAGAAGAGAATAAAGAGAAAATTGAACTGTTTTACCTACCTTCCTATTCTCCAGAGAAAAATCCAGATGAATATTTAAACTGTGATTTAAAGTATGGCATGTCTGAAAAACCAGCTCCTAAGAATCAAAAACAACTAAAAGATAATGTAGAAAACCATATGAAAATGCTATCTCAAAATAGTGAAAGGGTAAAGAAATATTTTAATCATCAAGATATCAAGTATGCCGCATAATTAAATTACGGTATTTAACCGTCAGGTTAATAAATATGACTTAGTGCGACTTACGACCCCGAAGGGTGTCGAATATTTTTTTGGATTTAAGTTTACGTTTGAGTTGAAAAAATAGGGGTA
>CAYMXD010000302.1:0-3752 GCA_964394095.1 uncultured Mesohalobacter sp.
AAAATCACTTCTTTTTTTGATCGTCTCTATGATTTCTTTATCCATCGGTGGGCATTGGCATGTATTATTTGATAAAGGAAAAAATGAAATAGAACACATCAAATAGTAGCAAATAAAAATCAACTTGGAATGTTTCATAAGTAATATAAATGTACACCAAAAATAAATCTAAAACTAAATAATTAATTTCAAATCCTCTCATAATTGGCCTAAAGAAATTCTACTATTTTTTAAACAAATAACCTAATTGGACTACCCAGTTAAGTCTCAAATCAGCTAAGGTTAAATCATTCAGCCTATTCGTGAGAGGTTACTTAGTATTTTGCGACAGCAATATTGTGCTGAATTGAGTCTATCGAAATGTATCGAAGCAACAGTTTGGTGCTTCAAAGTTGTGGCTTCGATACGATTTTTCTTGCAGAAAAATCACTCAGTCACCAGGCTTCAATACACTTCGGCTTTGCTCAGTAAGTTGCAAATTAGCTATCGCTAATTCACTCAGCCGCCGAGATTCGAAACCTCGAAATGAACAATGTAGAAATTGGAATACAGGGTGTTTCTTTTGAGTTTTATTCATAAAATATTTAAATGGATAACCTCATTACGCTAATAAACTCATACACTTCGGCTGCGCTCAGTGCAACGCCTAATAAACTCTTAACATATTATACTCAATTATTCTAATTTAGTACTTTTGTATTATGAAATGGATTAAAGAATTTTTCTCAACCTTTTGGGAATTAACGCTCGAGATGGCACCTTATCTCCTGCTTGGGTTTTTGATTGCAGGTTTGCTTAATGGTTTGTTTTCTAAAGAATGGCTCCAAAAACAATTAGGCAAGCCGGGTTGGAGCTCATCTATAAAAGCAGCTTTGTTCGGTGTGCCCTTGCCTTTGTGTTCCTGCGGGGTCATTCCTACAGGCGTGTCGCTTCATAAAAAAGGAGCCTCAAAAGGCGCAACGACCTCGTTTTTAATTTCAACACCGCAAACAGGGATTGACAGTATCTTAATTACTTACGGCATGATGGGTTGGGCTTATGCTATTGTACGACCAATCATTGCCTTTATCACAGGTATTTTTGGTGGGTTTTTCGTGGATAATTTTGACAAAAGCAATGAAGAGATGAAAGACTCAGAATCTTGTGATGATTGTGCTGTGGACACCACACAACAACACTGGTTCGATCGTATTTTTAAGTATGCTTTTGTTGATTTTTTACAGGATATTTCCCGTTGGTTGATTATTGGGTTGGTTTTGGCCAGTGTTATCAGTATGTTGGTGCCGGAGCAATTTTTTGAAGAAGGCATTTTATCCGAACCTATTGTAAGTATGTTGTTGGTTCTCGTAGCCAGTATTCCGCTTTACGTCTGTGCAACAGGGAGTGTCCCGATAGCGGCGGTATTGTTGATGAAAGGTATATCGCCAGGTGCAGCCATTGTTTTCCTCATGGCGGGTCCGGCGACTAATATTGCCACATTTACGGTCATTTGGAATGCCATTGGTAAACGCATGACGATCATTTATCTGGCAAGTATTATTCTTGGCGCCTTGCTGTTTGGAGTAATTATTGATTACCTTTTACCGGAAGCTTGGTTGAGCTACTTTAGCATCACAGAAATGGTTTCGGAACATCATCATTTTCTCCCATACTGGCTGAGTTTAGGCTCGGCAGTGCTTTTAACTCTACTAATTATAAACGCTGAAATTCAACGGTATTTACCTAAAAAAACAACAATTATGGAAGGCAAAACAAAAGAAAATTCAACTTATATTGTAAAAGGCATGACCTGTAATCACTGCGTGGCCAATGTCAACAAACACCTTACAGAAGCCGACAATGTCAACACCGTGGATGTTGATTTATCCTCAGGTCGTGTTGATATTCAAGGCGATATTTCAGATGAAAAAGTTAAAACCATTATTGAAGATATTGGGTATGAATATGCGGGGAGAGTTTAATTATACAAAAAACCTCACAGGTCTTCAAGACCTGTGAGGTTTAAATTACAGGCTTGCTTTATTCCTTCAATTCCGCAAAATGCTTATAAAAATGTGGAATAGTCTCAATGCCTTTTAAAAAATTCCATACCCCAAAGTGTTCGTTGGGGGAATGAATGGCATCACTGTCTAAACCAAAACCCATTAGAATAGTTTTGGAGTCAAACGCATTTTCAAACAAAGACACAATAGGAATACTACCACCACTTCTCAGCGGAATGGCTGGCTTGCCGAAGGTGTCTTGAAACGCCTTATCTGCAGCTTGGTATTCTACACTATCGATTGGCGTAACATAACCTTGTCCACCGTGGTGAGGACTGACCTTTACACTAACACTATCCGGTGCAATAGATTCAAAATGGTTTTTGAAAAGTTCTGTAATGTCTCTCCAGTCTTGATTGGGGACAAGTCGCATTGAAATTTTTGCAAAGGCTTTACTTGGAATAACCGTTTTCGCCCCTTCACCAATATAGCCGCCCCAAATCCCATTGACATCTAATGTTGGTCTGATGGAATTGCGTTCGTTGGTGACGTATCCTTTTTCCCCGTGCACATCACCAATGCCAATTGAGGCTTTATAGTGTTCTAAATCAAAAGGCGCTTCAGCCATTTTTTCGCGTTCTTCCTCGCTTAATTCTTCTACATCATCGTAAAACCCTGGTATGGTAATGCGGTTGTTGTCATCTTGAAGAGACGCAATCATTTGGGTTAAAATATTGATGGGATTAGCTACAGCACCGCCGTATAAGCCGGAATGCAAGTCGCGATTTGGTCCGGTCACTTCAACTTCTACATAGCTTAAACCTCTTAAACCTGTCGTGATAGACGGATGTTTTTTGCTAATCATACCGGTATCTGAAATTAAGATCACATCGTTAGCCAGCATCTCATTATGCTCATTGATAAAATCTTCTAGATGTTCACTGCCGACTTCTTCTTCGCCTTCAATCATAAATTTGATGTTACAAGGCAAAGCATTTTCTGCCATCATCAGTTCAAAAGCTTTAATGTGCATATACATTTGTCCTTTATCGTCGCAAGCACCTCGGGCAAAAATAGCACCGTCGGGATGGAGATCTGTTTTTTTAATCACGGGTTCAAATGGCGGAGACTCCCATAAATCTAAAGGATCCGGCGGTTGCACATCATAATGGCCATAAACCAAGACAGTTGGTAATTTAGCATCGATTATTTTTTGTCCAAAAACGACGGAATGGCCTTTTGTAGGAAATATTTTCACCCTATCACAGCCTGCGGATTCCAGTTGATTGGCTACCATTTGAGCCGCGTCTTGCATAGCCTCATTATAAGACGAATCTGCACTGATAGAAGGAATTTTTAATAAGTCTATGAGTTCGTTGATAAAACGGTTTTGATGTTTTTCGACGTAGGTTTTGGTGTTCATTGTTTTTAGTTTTTAGTTTTTAGTTTTTTGTTTCTGGTTTTCCCGAATCGCTTTGCTCTCGGGATCTTAAACTGGTTTCTGTTTTTCCCGAATCGCTTTGCTCTCGGAACCTTCGATTTATTTCTGGTTTTCCTGAATCGCTTTGCTCTCGGGATTCTGAGTTGATGGTTAAACGAATTTTCAAAACCTTAAAAATACATATTTTTAGTCTTTTGGCTTAGGAAATTTTGATTTCAAATCTATATAAATTCAATACTTGAATACACCTAAATACAATTCCAAAAAATATTTATATTTGAAATAAGTCTTGATTTATGCAATACCATACCCTAATCATAGAAGATCAT
>CAYMXD010000303.1:0-3748 GCA_964394095.1 uncultured Mesohalobacter sp.
GATTTGGATGTTTTAAGACAAAACTCAGGAAAATCTGACCCAATGACTGCTGAGTTTAATTACCGTGAAGAGTTTTCAAAATTGGATTACGAGGCCTTAAAAAAAGACATCGAGTTGGCACTAACTGATTCCAAAGAATGGTGGCCGGCAGATTTTGGTAACTACGGTGGCTTATTTATCAGAATGGCTTGGCATAGTGCCGGAACTTACAGAACCGGAGATGGCAGAGGAGGCTCTAGAGCCGGACAACAGCGCTTTGCACCAATCAACAGTTGGCCCGATAATGCCAATCTAGACAAGTCCAGAAGATTGCTTTGGCCTGTCAAGCAGAAGTATGGACAGAAAATTTCTTGGGCAGATTTAATGATTTTAGCCGGAAATGTAGCTTACGAATCTATGGGTTTCGAAACACTTGGATTTTCAGGGGGTAGAGTAGATGTATGGGAACCCGAAAGTGATGTGTATTGGGGCGCAGAAACCGAGTGGCTAGAAAACAATAAAAGATATGATGAAGAAGGAAATCTAGAAAAACCTCTTGCAGCAGTTCAAATGGGATTAATTTATGTAAATCCGGAAGGACCAAACGGTAATCCGGATCCAAAACTGGCTGCACATAATATTCGCGAGACTTTTGGCAGAATGGGAATGAATGATGAAGAAACTGTAGCTTTAATCGCCGGAGGCCATACCTTAGGAAAAACTCACGGTGCTGCGCCGGGAAAATATTTAGGTGAAAATCCTGAAGCAGCAAACATTGAACAACAAGGGTTTGGATGGGAGAGTACGTATAAGTCCGGTAAAGGCCCCGATGCCACGACATCTGGTCTAGAGGTCACTTGGACCTTAACGCCAACCGAATGGAATCACGGGTATTTTAAAAGTTTGTTTGAAAACGAATGGGAATTGGTGAAAAGTCCAGGAGGTGCACATCAGTTTCAGGCCGTAAATCCTGAAAAAATGTATCCTGATGCTTTCGATGAAAACAAATCACACAAACCAACAATGCTGGTCACCGATTTGTCGATGATTGAAGATCCCGCTTACAGAAAAATATCTGAACGTTTCTACGAAAATCCGGAAGAATTTGAAAAAGCATTCGCCAAAGCCTGGTTTAAATTGACCCACAGAGACATGGGGCCTAAGTCCACATACATTGGCCCGGAAGTTCCTCAGGAAGATTTCCTTTGGCAGGACCCTATTCCAGAAGTCGATTATGAAATGATAAGCAATACTGATGTCAAAACTCTTAAAGCTCAAATATTAGATGCAGGCATTTCTACGGGCGACCTCGTAAAAACAGCTTGGGCTTCAGCATCCACTTACAGAGATTCTGACAGAAAAGGTGGTGCCAACGGCGGCCGACTCAGACTAGAGCCACAAGCCAACTGGGAATCAAACAATCCGGAGCAACTAAAAGAAATCTTAAAAGTTTACGAGGATATTCAGAAAGAATTCAATACTAAATCCGATTCTAAGAAAGTATCTATAGCAGACCTTATTGTTTTGGGTGGAAATGCCGCAATAGAACAAGCTGCTGCCAAAGCGGGTTACGAGATTAAAGTTCCGTTTAATCCGGGAAGAGCAGATGCCGGTCAGGAAGATACTGATGTTGAAGGCATGGCTGTACTTGAACCGATGGCTGATGGTTTTAGAAATTATATGAAAACAGATTATACACTTTCTCCGGAACAATTGCTTGTAGATAAAGCCCAGCTTCTTACGCTTACACCACCGGAAATGACAGTTTTAGTTGGTGGGATGAGAGCAATGGATGCTAATTTTGATGATTCTGATGTTGGTGTATTAACCGATTCGCCCGGAACTTTAAACAACAATTTCTTTAGAAATTTATTGAGTATGGACTACGAATGGAAACCAAAAACCGTTCAGAGAAAAATGTTTGAAGGCTATGAAAGAGGAACAGATAACAAAAAATGGACGGCTTCCAGAGTTGATTTGATATTTGGTTCAAATTCAGAATTGAGAGCCTTAGCCGAAGTCTATGCCGCAGACGATGCAAATGAAAAATTTATAAATGACTTTGTCAACGCATGGACAAAAGTGATGAACCTAGACCGATTTGATTTGAAATATATTCAATAGTGTTTTCAATTTTCCCAATAATAAACCTGCATTGTTTTTAAAACTTTGCAGGTTTTTTGGTGTAATAGATTGAATTCAATTAATAAAGATTGCTTCAGTTTTTTGAACATCTGCGGAGAAAGTTTTAAAAAGATGTATTAATTGTATAACTTTAGAGCTTAAATATGAAATAAACTTTATGAAGTATAGTCTTCTTTTTTTGTCATTTGTATTAGGGTTTTATGCTCAAGCACAATTACTTTCAAATAAATCAGAATTCACTAAGGCAGATAGCTTAAGAGGTGGCTTAAGACCGGAACGCACCGCATTCGATATGCTGAAATATGATTTGAATATTGAAGTATTTCCCGATCAAAAGTCTATTTCAGGTTATAACCGGATAGAGTTCAAAGTTTTGGAAAACCAGTCCGTTATGCAACTGGATTTGTTTGAAAATATGATTATCGATTCCATTGTGTTTAAGGATAAAATATTAAGATACAACCGAAAATACAATGCGGTGTTTATAGATTTTGAAGAAGAGTTGACGAAAGGTACAGCACAAAACCTGAAATTTTATTACCACGGTAAGCCTATCATAGCAAAACGTCCACCTTGGGATGGTGGGTTTGTATTTACCAAAGACAAAAACAATAACCCTTGGATTGCCGTCGCGGTTCAAGGAACGGGTGCAAGTTTATGGTTTCCCAATAAAGATCATTTGAGTGATGAACCCGACGAAACCGAAATTAAAATCACAGTGCCCGAAAACCTCGTTGCCGTTTCTAATGGAAGATTTGTTGACGAAATCACAACTACTGAAAGCAAAAAAAAAGACCTACCACTGGAAAGTAACTTACCCCATCAACAATTACAACATCACGCTAAATATTGGAGACTATGTTCACTTTAAAGATAATTTTCAGGATCTGGATTTAGATTATTACGTATTGAGTTACAATCTGGAAAAAGCCAAGGCGCAGTTTGAACAGGTCAAACCTATGATGGGCTGTTTTTATGAAAAGTTGGGGCCTTACCCGTTTAAAGAGGACAGTTTCAAGCTGGTAGAAACGCCTTATCTCGGCATGGAGCATCAGAGTGCAGTGGCTTATGGCAACAAATATCGTAACGGCTATTTGGGCGGAGATATGTCTCGCACAGGATACGGACTCAAATTTGACTACATCATCATTCATGAATCTGCCCACGAATGGTTTGGCAATAGCATATCGGTTAAAGATATTGCAGACTTATGGATTCATGAAGGCTTTACAACTTATGCCGAATCCATTTATGTTGAGTGTGAATTCGGTAAAGAGGCCGCTTTAGATTACATTTATGGACAAAGCAACATGATCTCTAATTATAGTCCGATTATTGGTGAATACGGCGTAAACCATGAAGGCTCTTCCGATATGTATTACAAAGGCAGCAGTATCATCAACACCTTGAGGAGTCTTGTTGAAGACGATGAATTGTGGTGGAATACCTTAAAACAGTTCAATACAGAATTTGCCTACAAAACCACAACCACAGATGAAGTGGTTCAGTTTTTTAGTCAGTCGCTAGATAAAGACCTCACTGCTTTTTTTGAACAATATTTGGAGTACCCTAAAATCCCAAAACTATTATTTGAAAAAGGCGATAATGATAACCAATTAAACTA
>CAYMXD010000304.1:0-1413 GCA_964394095.1 uncultured Mesohalobacter sp.
AAGCAGCAAAAACTATCTAAAAGTATTTGCACTAGATAAAGTCTCAAAAGGACAATATTTTGTTGAATACGAAAATGACAATGAAATCAACACGGCAATTGTTGAAAAACATGATAATGGTATTGTTGTAACTTCAAATTTTAAGGAAATCACATTCAAGCCTATCATTAAACAAAATGACAATTATACAAGTATTGGGTTTACAAACCCCAACAGATTAAATGTGGATATTACTATCACAGATGAGAACGGCTTTGAGTTGGTTGATATTCAAAACTTGAATGACTTGTTCATCAAAAAGACTTTCGATACCGTAAGATTACCTAAAGGTGAATATACAGTTATGGTAAAATCAAATAAAAACACGTTTGCAAAAAATATTACTATTAAATAGTAATTGTTTTAGGTTTAGTTGAAAGAGGCTGTTCAATTTTGAACGGCCTTTTTTTTTTCCTCCTCCCCAAACCTCTCAGGCCTCCCCAAACCTCCCGAAAAAACGGGACAGGCTCCAAAGGCGTCGTGCTGAGCGCAGTCGAAGTAAGGGGCTATAGGCCTCCCCAAACCCCTCCAAAGGAGGGGCTTTTTTCATGAGAAATTCCCCCCTTTGGGGGCTAGGGGGCTTTTTAGAGGGCTTTTTAGAGGGCTTTTTGGAGGCTCTCTACGGATCCACATCTATATTTAGTCTCACGCTCTTAAATTTTGATACATTCTCATACCGGTCTATACCTTTGGTTAAATAGGTTTTAGTTTTACCTAAAGATTGTTTTGGTGGAATTTTAATGATGATATGTTTTATGTACTGATTGCGAATTCTAGCAATACCGGGAAACTCAGGCCCCAGCACATTTTGATTGAAAATTTGCTTTAGGTAAACCGCCATCCAATCGGCGGCTTCATTTAGTCGATTATAATCTTTAGATTTAAAGGTAAGTTTTATCATCTTATAAAATGGCGGATAATTAAAATGCTTACGTTGCTCCATTTCTGCGTTGTATAAGGCTTTAAAGTCTTCATTTATAACATTTAAAATCACCCGATGCTCTGGTTGAAAGGTTTGAATGAGAACTTCTCCTTGCTCTTTAGTTCGTCCTGCTCTACCCGAAACCTGAGTTAAGAGCTGGTAACTTTTTTCAAAAGCTCTAAAATTTGGAAAATGAAACAAACCGTCGGCGTGCATGACTGCCACCAAATCTACATTTCTAAAGTCTAAACCTTTAGTGAGCATTTGAGTACCAATCAAAATATCTATTTCCAAATTTTCAAAACCGGCAATCAACTTTTCGAAGTCGTATTTACCTCGTGTTGTGTCAAGATCCATACGTTTAATTGAAGCATCTTCAAAAAGATTTTTAGCTTCTTGTTCTATTTGTTCTGTACCAAAGCCCATCGCACTAATATCATTACTTCCACAGG
>CAYMXD010000304.1:1423-3746 GCA_964394095.1 uncultured Mesohalobacter sp.
CCAAACTGCTTTTCTGAAGTGCCATTTTATAACCACAATAATGACAGCGGAGCGTGTTATTAGATTTATGAAGCGTGAGACTGACATCACAATGGGGGCATTGTGGAGAATGCCCACAAGTAAGACATTCTATTACAGGAGAATAACCTCTTCTGTTTTGGAAAATAATGACTTGCTTACCCTTACTCAATGTCTCTTTTATTTTTTCCACCAATTCATCAGAAAAATGACCCTGCATTTTTTTTCGCTTGTATTTGTCCTTTAGATCTATGGTTTTTATCTTAGGAGGTTTTACATCGCCGTATCTTGTATTGAGCTCTACGTACTTAAATTTACCAGTTTCAGCATTATAAAAACTTTCCAAGCTTGGTGTTGCTGAGCCTAAAAGCACTTTAGCCTGATGAATATGTCCTAAGATTACAGCTGTATCTCTGGCATGGTATCTCGGTGAGGGATCAAATTGTTTGTAACTATTTTCGTGCGATTCATCAATAATGATAAGTTTTAAGTCCTGAAACGGAAGAAAAATAGACGATCTAGTACCCACAATAACTTTTGGTTCTGCCGCATGTAGTACACTTTTGTATATTTCTACTCTTTCATTGGCAGAATATTTGCTATGATACACCAAGACTTTTTTACCAAACTGATTTTGAATCCGCTTTATAAGTTGTGTAGTCAATGCTATTTCCGGTAAAAGGTATAACACCTGTCCCCCATCCCTCAGGGTTTCTTCTATGAATTTGAGGTAGATTTCGGTTTTACCGGAAGAGGTTACGCCTTTAAATAAAGTGACATTAGCATCCTTAAAATGCTTTTTGATTTTTTCATAGGCTAAATTTTGTGCTGGTGAAAGCACCAATTCAGCCTTGGCATTTTTATCTTTAGTCCTAACCCGATCATGTTGAATGTTGTATTCTTCAAATACAGCTTTATCTATGAGAGATTTTACAACTGAATCACTTACATCAACCTCTTTTTTGATGGCTTTTTTTGAAAGTGGTTTTTTAGATTGTGCTCTTAATTTAAAGTAAGTTAACACCACTTCTTTTTGCTTTTCGGCTCTGCCTAAATCATCAAGGAGCTGTTTTAAGCCTTCTGTTGAGTCATATTGCTCCGCCAATTTTATGTACTTTACGAGCTTTGGTTTGTAATTTCGTTTAACCTGCCGGTCTAAAATAATGATATTCTTTTGGATCAGACTATTTACAATTTTAAGCCCGGAGGTTTTTCCCAATATTTTTTGGGCGTCACTCATTTTAATTTGAGTATGCTTCTCTATAGCTTCGAGCAAAATATATTCATCGTCTGTAGTTTCAATTGCAGATAATTCAATACTTTCGTTTATTTGAAGTAATGTTTCACTTTGTACCAACAAAGCACTTGGAAGACAGGCTTTTAAAATTCCACCATAAGAAGTTAAGTAGTAACTTTTTATCCATTTAAATAACTTGAGCTGTTCAAAATTTAAAATTGGAAAACTGTCTAAAACTTCTTTTACAGGTTTAGCTTCGTAATGTAAAGGTTTATTTTGATGAATATTGACGATAACAGCTGTAAATAGCTTTTTTTTACCGAGCGGTACAGCAACTCTCGACCCTATCTGACACTGAGGCAATAAATCATCTGTAAGTTTATACGTAAGCAACTGCTTGATATTTAGTGGCAAAATAACATCAGCAAAGTGGCTCATAAGAAAGTTTAGTGGCTATTATTTTAAAATCAATTTTTTAACTACAGAGTGATTTTCTGATTGTAACTTCAATAAATAAGTTCCGGAATTTAGCTCATCAAGGTTTATATGAATATTATTAATGTTATCAAACCTATTTTCAAGCTTTACAAGCTTTCCTGTGATATCATAAATCTCTATAGTTTTTAAATTGGGTATAGATTCCGGAAGTTTAATATTAACAAAATTATTAGCCGGATTTGGAAAAATAGAAAAATCTTCTAGTTGCTGACTTTCAGTTGAAAGTAGTGTTGCATAGCATACCTCAATAGCAAATGCATTGATAGTACCGCCATTGTTAGGGCTTAAATCTTCAACCGTTAGAGTCCAGTTACCATCAAAATTTTCATTTACAAAACTAAATAAGTTATCGAAGGGTTTTACTGTTCCTGTTAAGTTTGGATTGGACATGTCGTCACAAGAGATATCGCTTCCCCCATCATCAAAAACTACATTAAGACTCCCATAACCAGTACATTGATTCTCAAACAAAGTTATCGTGGTGCCAGATGGACTTGTTAAAGAAATATTTAAATCTTCAATATTTGCATGAGTTATATCTACTGTGACATTTATATCATTTAAAGGTAT
>CAYMXD010000305.1:0-3724 GCA_964394095.1 uncultured Mesohalobacter sp.
ATTTTTTGTTTCCTTATCAGTAAACAAAAAACACTCGACCTGACGTGTAAGTTAAGTTTCATAATGATTATAAAAATCCTGTATTTAATAAAGTTATATGAATTGGAATATGGTCGGCGACCATTCAGGGACTCCCCTCTATTCTATTGGTTTCAAGGAACCGAGTCACATCCTTTTGAGGAAGATGATTTGTTTCATCTTTAGATTTCAAATAAAGCATCATCGAATTTACTACACGGACTTGATTTAGATTCTCAGTTTGCATTTCTGCTTTATGCAAAACACCAAAACTTAGATCGCTCTCTAAATCGCTATTATTTATAATGACAATATGAGAAGTATGGTTATCCCAAACATCTACTTGGTTTACATAAGGTTTTAAAGCTTGTTCTCCTGCTTTAAAAATTGGATTATAGAGTTCGTAGTATTTTTCTATAGCAATGTTGTGATCTGATATAAATTTATGATAATCAGCGAATAATAATTTACTTTCAATTTTCGTGGGTTCGTAGCCTAATATTAAAAAGGAGTCTCTTGGTGCGTTATCCCTGTGAAATTTTGTGGTCGCCTTTTGGTCAAATCTGGTTAGCCAAAAATAATCCAACTCCATATTAAAATCAGATTTACTTTTTGCAGAAAGGCTTTCCTTTAGGTTGAGCATGCTTAGCCTCAATTGCCTCGAACTTATGCTATTGTTAAAGGTCAGGACAGAAAATCCGGGGTGCTTATAATTATTTCTAAAAACATTAGAGTACACCTTGTTTAGGACCTCTTCAGTAATATCTTGTCTTTCTATTAAATAATTAGATATCAAAATAACTTGAAATTTGAAGTGTTATTGACGTAAACTAAGTGTTTTTTTTTGCAATTAAAAATAATTTCGAGATATAAAATAATTGATATTAAACTTTAGAGACCACAATTTGTAAACTGTTAAATGCTTAATGGTTAACATTTAATGTATATTGTTTTAATGTCGAGCACCTAATAAACAAAAGATAATAATCTATAAACTAGAAACAATACGAAATTAAAACCAGAATTTCGCAAACTAGACACTAATACACCTTAAACTGATAAAACTTCGCCTCTATTCCGCCGTTAAAAACTTTAATTTGTTTGGAACCTGAAAGGCCTATATATCTTGGAGCATCTTCATCTGTAGTCACAAACCATACGTTAGTATTTTTATAATGGTCTTTCAAAGTATTGCCGAGTGTTTTGTAAAACAACTGAGGATTAACATCCAGTCGATTTCCATAAGGTGGGTTGAATACCATATGTAATCTTCTTTCGCTATCTTTTTTAGTGGAAAAGAAATCATCATGGTGAATTGTAATAAATTCACTAAGATTGGCTTTATCAACATTATCCTGAGCTTTTCTTACGGCAGAAGGTGCTTTGTCTATGCCTGTTATATCAAAATGAAATGGTTTGATTTTTTTTAAAACCGAATTATTAATAATTTCAAATAAATCTTCATCCCAATCTTTCCAGTGCATAAATGCAAATTCTTTCCTGTTAAGGTTTGGTGGAATTTTACAGGCTATCATAGCCGCTTCAATTAAAATTGTTCCACTACCACACATGGGGTCTAAAAAATCGGATTGGCCTTCCCAACCTGAATGCAATAATAGCCCAGCGGCCAAAACTTCATTAATTGGAGCAATATTGGTTGCGGTACGATAACCGCGTTTAAACAATTTATCCCCAGAACTATCCAAACTTAAATTGCATGTATTTTTATTGATATGAACATTGATGACTATTTGTGCATCTTTTATTGATACATTGGGACGTTTATTCATTTTGTTTCTAAAGTGATCTACCACCGCATCTTTAGAGCGCTGAGCCACAAACAGAGAATTGCTAAAAATAGACTGATGAATGGTTGCAGATATCATAAATGATTTATCGACATCCATATACTCCGGCCAGTTAAATTTGAGCATTTCTTCATAAAATTCATCTTCGGTATGAAATTTAAATCTGTGAATGGGTTTCAAAATACTCATCGCCGTTCTCAAACTCAAATTAGCCTTATACATAAAACCAGTATCGCCAACGAAGCTCACATTCCTAATGCCAGGCCTAATGTCCATTGCCCCTAATTGTCTCAATTCTTTTTCCAGTAAAGGCTCAAAACCAAATAATGTCGTGGCCAGCATTTTGAAATTTCCCATAATTATATATTTTTTTAATTGACTCATCAAATGCCATTCAACACAATAAAGATTAGCATTAATTCGTATAATTTTTTTACGACACAAAAATAGGCTAATTTTGCAGTCTATGAAGCAAACAGAGTCAGAATGGTACACAACTTGGTTTGATACACCATATTACCATATTTTATATAAAAATCGGGATGACGAGGAAGCGCAAAACTTTATGCGCCAACTTACAGATTATCTCAATTTAAAACCCAAATCGCATATTTTGGATTTAGCTTGCGGTCGTGGTCGTCACGCTATTTATTTGAATAAAATAGGTTATCAAGTGACTGGAATAGATCTATCTCAAAACAGTATAGATTACGCTAAAAATTTTGAAACCGATGGGCTTCACTTTGAACGTCATGATATGTGTCAACCTATGGGTAAAACCTATGACGCGGTTTTTAATCTCTTTACCAGTTTTGGGTATTTTGAAAAAGACGATTACAACATCAACGCTATAAAAGCGATGAAAGCTAATATGAAGCCCGACGCATTTGGGGTGATTGATTTTTTGAATGTACACCACACATTGAAACATCTAAAGTCATACGACACCAAAACTGTTGACGGCATTGCGTTTAAAATTCATAAATGGGTTGAGGATGGTTATATTTTTAAACGCATACAGTTTGAAGCCCAAGGCCGAGAATTTGACTTTACCGAACGATTAAAATGTATTGATTTAGAATTGTTTAAAACGTATTTTAAGGCTGCAGGATTACAAATTAAACAGGTCTTTGGCAGCTATAATTTAGAAGACTACAATACTAAAACTTCAGAACGTTTAATATTGATTTTTAAACAATGATGAGTTTATACCTTCCTATTATTGCGGTTTTTATAGGGTTTTTTATTGCTTTAAAATTCAAAGCCCATTCCAAGTATCTCAGCTTGCTACTTGCCTTTAGTGGTGGCTTTTTGCTGGCGGTAACTGTGGTAACGCTATTACCTGAAATTTATCAAGAGCAAAACCATTTAATAGGTATTTTTATTCTACTCGGTATTGTGTTGCAGTTGGTTTTGGAATTTTTTTCTAAAGGGGCAGAACATGGCCATGTACATTTTGAACAAAAAGGAAATACATTTCCGCTATTACTTTTTATCAGTTTGTCTATTCACTCTTTTTTTGAAGGCTTTCCTACACACCAACATTCAGATTTGTTGATAGGCATTTTGGTTCATAAAGTGCCTGTAGCCATAATTGTAAGTAGTTTTTTATTGAGTTCTAAACTATCAAAAACGAAATTGATTGTTTTTCTCATCTTATTTTCTTTAATGACACCTTTAGGCAGCCTTGTTCATATTGTTTTTGAACAAGATTTAGGCCACATAAAGATATGGATTGAAGCTATTGTTGTTGGTATTCTCCTGCACATTGCCTCTACAATTTTGTTTGAAACCTCTAAAGACCACCAATTTAATTACAAGAAGTTCATTAGTATTTTGATTGGTATGTGTTTAGCGGTTGTGCAGTCCTTGTTTTGATGCTTACTGCGTTAAAACGA